>JAFEDG010000142.1 GCA_018241745.1 Pseudomonadota bacterium | reverse complement strand
CCCCAGGTCCATCTTCACGGTCACCTGCCAGCGCCGGTCGCGCGACTGCTGCGGCCGGCGCGCGTAGACGGCGCCACCGGCGGCACCGAGCTGCACGGCCCCCTGGTTGGAGCCGTCGCGGCCGATCACGTACTGCGTGCTGGTGCGGCCTGGTTGCGACGTCGGGTCGCCGCCCGCGAACGCGGTCGACGGTACCGAGCCGAGCGGCGTCCATTGCTGGACATCCGTGTCGACGGGCTCGATCGACAGCACGGTGCCGCAGTTCTCGCACGCGGCCGCGGGCGCTGCGCGCGACGGCGCGGCAGGGACGCCACCTTGCGCATGGGCAGTGGCGACCGCCAGCGGCGCGAACAGCAGCAGTACGTGCCACGGGCGCACGGTGTTCATTCGGGCAGCGTGTTGAGGTAGAACATCGCGTTCAGCAGCGGCCCCGGGTGGCCCAGGTCGCCGAACCAGCGGCGGAAGATCGGGTCGATCTCGCCGCTCCGGTAGAGCGTGGCGAGCGCGCGGTCCAACGCGAGCCGCCAGTCCTCGTCGCCGCGTGGCACGACGATGCCGTACGGCTCGTACGAAAAATCGGTGGGCAGGAACGAGAGCGCGGCGGCGTGGCCGCTGCGCGCCCGGAGCGTCGTCAGCACGATGCGGTCGCCGGCATAGCCGTCGACGCGGCCCGCCGCCAGCGCGGCGACGCCGTCGGCCCCATCGGCGACCGGCACCAGCGTGGCCGACGCGTCGATGATCGCGAGCGCCTTGGTGAGCGCCGCGGCCGTCGTCGTGTTGCCGATCACCGCGATGCGCTTGCCCTTGAGGTCCGTCATCCGCGCAAGCTTGCCGTCGGCGCGCACGAGCACCGCGCCGCCGTCGACGTAGATGGGCAGCGTGAAGTCGACGCGCTCGCGGCGCGACAGCGTAATCGTCGTCGTGCCGCATTCCGCAGCGACCTTGCCGGAGGCGACGACGTCGAGCCGCGTCGCCGCGGTGACCGGCACCCACTCGATGCGCGGAACCGGTGCATGGCGCGCCTCGGCGACGAGGGCGAGCGCGCGCTCGCACAACTCCACCGAGTAGCCGCGCACCTTGCCGTTGCGCTCATGGAACGAGAACGGGGGGGCGCCGTCGCGATAGGCGAGCTTGACGCTGCCACTGGCGAAGATCGCGTCCAGCACCGAGGCGGCGCGCGCAGGCACCGCGGCGGCCAGTGCGAGCGCGCAGGCCAGCGCGACGGCGGCGAGTTGCGCGCGCGGCGAACGCGGCGATGACGGGTGGAGGAACGGGCGCCTGGGCATGCGGAATCCGCGGGGAGCACGACACGGCCATGCGCGTGCGCGGTGCAATCGAGTGTAGCATGCGGTCCCTCGCGCCGACGGTCCCTGCTGGGGTAACATCGCCGCACGTCGCGTCGACCGTCCGACGCATGCAACAGCGGAGACTTCCGATGCGAATCCCGTCCGGCGCACGCACCCTGGGCGCCCTGCTCGCCACCTTTGCGCTCGCTGTCGCGGGCACCGCCGCCGCGCAGACCGCCCTCACCGGCACGCTCGCCCGGATCAAGGCAGCCGGCACGATCAACGTCGCGTTCGCCGGCGACTCGCTGCCATTCTCGTCGCTCGACAACAACAACCAGCCGCAAGGCTATTCGATCGACCTGTGCAACCGCGTGATCGGTGAGATCGGCCGCGAGGTCGGCGAGCCGTCGCTGCGCGTCAACTGGCTGATCGGCAGTACCGAGGACCGCATCGCGATGGTCGCGGCGGGCCGCGCCGACATCGACTGCGCCAACACGTCGGCGACGCAGACGCGGATGCGGCGCGTCGACTTCTCGAGCCTCGTGTTCATCGACTCGAGCGGCGCGCTCGTGAAGACTGCGCGCAAGTTCGTGCGCTTTGGCGACCTCGCGGGCCGGCGCATCGCCGTGTTGCAGGGCACGACCAACGAGGCGGCCCTGAACGCGATGCTGAAGGAACGGCTGATCAACGCGGTCGTCGTCCCGGTGCGCACCGGCCCCGAGGGCATCGCGCTCCTCGAATCGGGTGGCGTCGACGCGTTCGTCGGCGACAAGGTCAAGCTCGTGGGCCTTGCGGCGCAGGCGACGGACCCGGCGGCGCTCGGCCTCATGCAGGACGACCTGGAGATCGAGCCTTACGCGTTCGCGATCCCGCGCAACGACTCCGCATACCGCCTCGCGGTCAACCGCGCGCTGTCGCAGGTCTATCGCAGCGGTGACATCGACTTCGTGTTCAGCCGCTGGCTCGGCAGGCTGGGGCAGCCAACGGCGCTGCTCGCGTCGATGTACGTGCTGTACGCCATCCCCGAGTGAAGCGCGCGGCCGCCGGCGCCGACCCGGCCGCGCCGCGGCTGGTGCTGACGGGCATCACGAAGCACTACCCCGCCGTCGTCGCCAACGACGGCATCGATCTCAGCGTCGCGCCGGGCGAGATCCACGCCGTGCTCGGCGAGAATGGCGCCGGCAAGTCGACGCTGATGAAGATCATCTACGGCATGGTGCGTCCGGATGCCGGCCGCATTGCCGTCGACGGCGTGCCGGTCACGATCGCCGGGCCAGCCGCCGCGCGCGCACTCGGCATCGGGATGGTGTTCCAGCACTTCTCGCTGTTCGAGACGCTGACCGTCGCCGACAATATCGCGCTCGCGCTGCGCGCCGGCGTATCGCGCCGCGCGCTGGGCCGGCGCATCCGCGACGTGTCGCGCCAGTACGGGCTGCCGCTCGATCCGGCGCGCTATGTCCACACGATGACGGTCGGCGAGCGCCAGCGCGTCGAGATCGTCCGCTGCCTGCTGCAGGACCCCCGGCTCCTGATCATGGACGAGCCGACGTCGGTGCTCGCGCCGCCGGCGGTCGCGCAGCTGTTTGCGACGCTGCGCACGCTCGCCGCCGAAGGCGTCAGCATCCTGTACATCAGCCACAAGCTCGACGAGATCCGCGCGCTGTGCGAGCGGGCGACCGTGCTGCGCGCCGGCCGTGTCACCGGCGAATGCGACCCCCGCCGCGAGACGGTGGCGAGCCTCGCGCGGATGATGATCGGCCGCGACCTGCCGCATCCGCGCCACGCGGCCGCCACCCCCGGCGCGACGGTGCTGGCCGTCGACCGCCTGACGCTGGCCGCACAGGATCCGTTCGGCGTCGCGCTCGACAGCGTCTCGCTGGCAGTCCGCGCTGGCGAGATCGTCGGCATCGCGGGCATCTCCGGCAACGGGCAGCGCGAGCTCGTGGCGGCGATCACCGGCGAACGCACGGTGCCGCGCGCGGATGCCGTGCGCATCGACACGACGCCGGTAGGCCGGCTCGATGCGGACGCGCGGCGCGCACTCGGCATGGCGTACGTGCCGGAGGAGCGGATCGGTCGCGCGGCAATCCCGGTGATGTCGCTGGCCGAGAACGCGCTGCTGACCGCGCACCGCCAGGGCCTCGTCGCGCGCGGGTTCATCCGGCGCCCGGCGATGCGCGCGTTCGCGCAACGCGTGATCGCGGCGTTCGGCGTGCGCGCGGCGGGCCCGGACGCAGTCGCCGAGTCGCTGTCCGGCGGCAACCTGCAGAAGTTCATCGTCGGCCGCGAGATGCAGCAGGCGCCGCGCGTGTTCGTCGCCGCGCACCCGACGTGGGGTGTCGACGTCGGGGCAGCAGCGCAGATCCGGCAGGCGCTCGTGGACCTGCGCGACCGCGGCGTCGCGGTGCTCGTGACGTCGGACGAGCTCGACGAGCTGTTCGAGATCAGCGACTGCATCGCCGTGATGGCGGGCGGCCGGCTGTCGCCGCCGATGCCGGCGCGCGAGACGAGCGCGGAAGCCGTCGGCCTGCTGATGGCCGGCCCGCGCACCGACGCGCGCGAGGCCGCGTGATGCTGCGCTTCGAGGCGCGGCCGGCGCCTTCGCGGCTTGCGACCTTGCTGTCGCCGCTGATCGCGACGCTCGCAACCGTCGTGGCCGGCGTCGTGCTGTTCGCGGCGCTGGGCCACGCGCCGCTGCGCGCGCTGGCCGCGTTCTTCGTGCAACCGCTGGCGACGCGCTACGGCGTCGGCGAGTGGGTGCTGAAGGCGAGCCCCCTCGCGCTGATCGCCGTGGGCCTCGCGGCCGGCTATCGCGCCAACGTGTGGAATATCGGCGCGGAGGGCCAGCTCACCGTGGGTGCGATCGCCGCGGGCGGCCTCGCACTTGCGTTCGACGGCACGACGTCCCCGCTGCTGCTCCCCGCGATGTTCGTCGCCGGCGCTGCGGGCGGCATGGCGTGGGCCGCGATCCCCGCGCTGCTGCGCACGCGGTTCCGCGCGAGCGAGATCCTGACGTCGCTGATGCTCGTGTACATCGCGTCACTGTGGCTGCAGCTGCTCGTGCACGGCGCATGGCGCGATCCCGAAGGCTTCAACTTCCCGCAATCGAAGCTGTTCGGCGCGGCAGCGCTGCTGCCGGTGATCGTGCCCGACACGCGCGTCAACGCGGCCGTGCTGCTGACGCTCGCCGTCGTCGCGGCCGCGTGGGTGTTCATGCAGCGCCGCCATGCCGGCTTCGAGATGCGTGTCGCCGGCCTCGCCCCGGCGGCCGCGAATTACGCAGGCATCCCGGAGAGCCAGACGGTGTGGCGCGGCATGCTGATCGGCGGCGCGTGCGCGGGCCTGGCCGGCGTCGGCGAGATCGCGGGGCCGATCGGCCAGCTGATGCCGTCCGTGTCGCCCGGCTACGGCTTCACGGCGATCATCGTCGCGTTCGTCGGGCGCCTCAACCCGCTCGGCATCGTGTTCGCCAGCCTGCTGATGTCGCTGCTGTACCTGGGCGGCGAAGCGGCGCAGCTGACGCTTGCGCTGCCGTCGGCCGTCAGCGGCCTGTTCCAGGGCACGCTGCTCTTTTTCCTGCTCGCCGCCGACGTGTTCATCCACTACCGGCTCGTCCGCGTGCGCGCCGTCCCCGCGGGCGCCGCGTGATGGACACGGCAGTCCAGCTGGTCGTGCTGACGCTGGCGGCGGCCACGCCGCTCTTGCTCGCCGCGCTCGGCGAGCTGGTGACCGAGCGCTCGGGCGTGCTGAACCTGGGCGTCGAAGGAATGATGCTGACGGGCGCGGTGTGTGCCTTCATCGCGTGCGTGAAGACGGGCTCGCCGTGGCTCGGGGTTGCCGCCGGCGCCGTGGCCGGCGCGGGACTCGCCGCGATCTTCGGCGTGCTCGTGCTGACGCTGACCGCCAACCAGGTGGCGAGCGGCCTCGCGCTGTCGCTGTTCGGCGTCGGCCTGTCCGCGTTCGCCGGGCTCGACTACGTGTCCGCCGTCGTCGACGGCATCCGCCCGCTCGCGATCCCCGGGCTGACGACGTTGCCCGTCGTCGGTCCGCTGCTGTTCGGGCAGAACCCGCTCGTCTACGTGGCGCTCGTGCTGCTCGTCGCGATCCAGTGGATGCTTCACCGGACGCACGCCGGCCTCGTCGTGCGCGCGGTCGGGGAGTCGCCCGAGTCGGCGGACGCGATCGGCTACAACGTGCTCGCGATCCGCTACGGCTGCGTGCTGTTCGGCGGCGCGTGCGCCGGCGTTGCGGGCGCGTACCTGTCGCTCGCGTATACGCCGATGTGGAGCGAGAACATGACGGCGGGCCGCGGCTGGATCGCGCTGGCGCTCGTCGTGTTCGCGACGTGGAAGCCATGGCGCGTGCTGGCCGGCGCCGTGCTGTTCGGCGGTGTCACGCTGGCGCAGTTCCAGGCGCAGGCGGCTGGCGTCGACGTCGAGCCGCAGCTGCTCGCGATGCTGCCGTACGTCGCGACCATCGTCGTGCTCGCGATCATCAGCCGCAACCCGATGCTGATCCTGCGCAACGCGCCGGCGTCGCTCGGGCGGCCGTTCCGGCCCGACCGCTAGCCGGTGTCCTTCCCGGCCGCGCACCGCATTGGCGCGCGTGCCCGCGGCGCGGCCGCGCCGGCGTAGAATGCGCTCGCGTCGCGCACCGCGCGCCGACGCTTCCGCCCGCCGCCGTTCACCGCCTCGCTTCCGGAGACACCGATGATCCGCCGAATCCTGCCCGCAGCCGCCGTCGCGGCCGCTGCCCTGCTCGCCCTGCCTTCGCTCGCCCAGGCGCCCGCCAAGGCGCCGCTCAAGATCGGCTTCGTGTACGTGAGCCCGCTCGGCGACGCAGGATGGACGGCGCAGCACGACATGGGCCGCCGCGAGATGGAGAAGGCGCTCGCCGGCAAGGTCGTCACGCAGTACGTCGAGAACGTGCCCGAGGGCCCGGACGCGGAGCGCGTGATCCGCGAGCTCGCGCAGGCCGGCAACCAGCTGATCTTCACGACGTCGTTCGGCTACATGAACCCGACGCTGAAGGTCGCCGCGCAATTCCCGAACGTGCACTTCGAGCACGCCACCGGCTACAAGACGGCGCCGAACGTCGGCATCTACAACGCGCGTTATTACGAAGGCCGCTACCTCGCGGGCATGGTCGCCGGCCGGATGACCAAGACCAACGTCGCCGGCTACGTGGCCGCGTTCCCGATCCCGGAGGTCGTGATGGGCATCAACGCGTTCGCGCGCGGCATGCGCGCCGTCAATCCCAAGGCCGAGGTCAAGGTGGTGTGGACGAGCTCGTGGTACGACCCGGGCAAGGAGCGCCAGGCGGCCGACACGCTGATCTCGCAGGGCGCGGACGTGCTGACGCACCACACGGACTCCACGGCCGTCGTGCAGGCCGCGGAAGCGAAGAAGGTGTACGCGATCGCGTACCACAGCGACATGGCCAAGTACGGCCCGCACGCGCAGCTGACTGCCGTCACGCACCACTGGGGCGACTACTACACGAAGCGCGCGGAAGCGCAGCTCGCCGGCACGTGGAAGCCCGACAACGTGTGGGGCGGCATCAAGGACGGCTTCGTGAGCCTCGCGCCGTTCAACCCGGTCGTGCCGAAGGACGTGCAGGACGCCGTCAACAAGGCGAAGGCCGACATGGTCGCCGGCAAGCTCGCGGCGTTCGCTGGCCCGATCAAGGACAACGAAGGCAAGGAGCGGCTGCCCGCGGGCAAGACGCTCACCGACGACGAGCTCAACAAGATGAACTACTACGTCGAAGGCGTGCAGGGCAAGGTGCCCGCAGGCAAGTGACAGCGTGAACGCGCGCGCCGTCAGCGCGCGGGCTTCTGCGCGGCCGGTACCGCCGCCGACGAATCACGTTCGGCGGCGAGGTCCCGCAGCAGCCGCTGGAACTCGGGCGACGCGCGCACGATCGTGCCCGCCGCCGCCCGCAGCCGATCGACCTGTTCCGGCGTGAGCACGAAGGACGTCGGCAGGTCGTTGAGGTAGCGCTGCTCACCCGGATCGGCGAGCGCCTGGAAGCTGACGTCGATCGCGAACAGGTCGAGGTCCGGGACGTCCAGCGCTTGCGCGAGCGTGCCGTCCGCCTTCAGCGCGCCCGCTGCGCGCAGGCGGCTGACGACCTGCCAGCGGTAGATGATGTCCTTCAGCAGCTCGACCGCCTCGTACGAGTAGCGGTCGATCGGTACGCCCGTCGCCTTGAGGAGGATCTGCACGTCGTTGGGCGGGCGCTCCTTCTCGTCCCAGTCCGTCTGCGGCTGCGACACCGAATTCACGACGAACACGACGATGCGCTTCAGCTTTTCGACACCGCTCTTGCGCCGGTAGTCCGGGCTCGCCTCGAGCTCCTCGAGGCCCTCGAGCACGGAGCGCATGCCGAGGTTGTCGGAGAGGCCGCCGTCCACGAGGTGCAGGTAGGGACGGTGCACGCCGTCCTGGAACGACTGCAGCTCCTTGTAGCGCGCCAGCGCGCGCCCTGCCGGCCGCGACGGCGTGACCGGGTCGGTCAGCGAGCGCATCCAGGACGGATACCGGTAGTCGCACGTGCCGCCGTAGTTGTTCAGCGTGACCGGCGACAGCACGAGCGGCACGGCTGACGAAGCGGCCGCGGCGCGCGACAGCGGGACCGCCGACAGGTCCGAGCAGATGATGTCGAACTCGCCCTGGACGAAAGCGAGGCGCGCGCCGGTCGAGATGTCGGTCGCCGTCACGATGATCATCGGCCCCGGCTTCCGCGCGAGGTCCGCGAACGTCGCGTGCTCGAACAGCACGTCGTCGTACAGCCCCGCCGCCATCTCCGAGCGTCCCCAGCTCGACGAATACAGCGCGCTCCAGTTGGACGGCGTGAGGAAGCGCGACACGAGTTCGCCCTGCACGTCGCGCTTGAGGAAACGCTGCGCGTAATCGTCGAACAGCCGGTCGCCGTACAGGCCGTACGCGAGCGCGGTAAAGCTGCCGCCCGACACGCCGGTGACGATGTCGACCTGGTCGAGCATCCGCGTCGGCTTGCCGTGGATCACGAGCGGCGTATCGCGCAGCGCCTCGAGCACGCCGTAGGAGAACGCGGCGGCGCGCGTGCCGCCGCCGGAGAACGCCAGGATCACGAGCGTGTCCTGCGCCTCGCCGCGCACGGGCCGGTTGGACAACCGGTAACCCGCGCGCGACTCCGCCTTCGCAAGTGGCGGGTTGACCGGACGCGTCGCCGTCGCGCAGCCGCCGGCGACGACGATCAGTGCCACGAGCAGCGCGCATCCCGCGGCACGCGCCGCGAGCGCGCCGCCGCGCCGCGAACGCGCCGCGCTCACGGGATCGCGAACCAGTCGCGAGGCGTCCGCTTCTGCGCCGCCTCGAGCGCGGCGATCCGCGGCGCGAGCGACTCGCGGCAGCGCGGCGACAACGCCTGGCAGCGGGCGAAGTCATTCGCGGCGGCGGCATCGTCGCCGAGCGCGAGCGACGCGAGCCCGCGCTCGCCGTACCACTCGGCGCTGTCGGGCACGCGCGCGAGCGCGGCGGTGTAATCGACGCGCGCACTGGCAGCGTCGCCGGCACGCAGGTACGCGCGGGCGCGGCCGGCCAGCGCGTCGGCATCCGCGGGGTCCAGCGCGAGCGCACGCGTGAAATACGTCACCTGCGCGGCGGGGTCCGTCGTGGCAAACGCGCGCTGGCGCCACGCGAGCGCCCAGGTCGGCCTGCGCTTGACCGCATCGTCGAGCGCGTGCGCCGCACCGTCGAGGTTGCCATCGGCCAGCGCCGCGACACCCTGGTCGTAGGCGTTCTGCGCGGCGAAGCGGTCGTACGCCCGGTAGAGCAACACGGCGATCCCGGCGACGACGACGATGCTGATGGCCACGAACAGCGGCGGCACGCGACGTCGCTCCACGCTCCACAGGTCGATGCCGCCTTCGCCATCGTCGACAGCCTCGGCGTCGTCGAGCGGGACGCCGACGTTCGACTTGACGCGGTTGACGATTCCCTGCAATCGCTCGGGCAGCCGGCCGTTGGCGGCGTCGAGCCACGGGACCGAGCGGAGCTTGGCCTTCATCTGCGGCGTCGGACCCTCGGTGTCGAGGCGTACGACGAGGATCGGCAGCTTGCTCGCGGCCGCCGCGTCGACGATGCGCAACAGCGATGCGTCGGCGGCGGCGGTTCGGGAATGCAGCAGGACCAGGGCGCGCGCGCCGGTGACATCCCCGGCTGCCGGCAGCACCGCCAGGCCGGCGCCCCTCAGTGCCTCCATGACCGTGTCCGCTGCGAACCGGTCGGCAGCCGTGTAGGCGACAAGAACCTGCGGGCCCGCTGTCATGGGCGGCATTGTAGCCGCGCGCCCGCGGTTTTCGGGCCGCGCGCGGAAGGCCCGCGCCCCGGCTGCCAACCGTCGCCGCTAACCGCCGCCGCCGCGGGTACCGGACACGGCGCCCACGACGGCCCGCTCGCGGTCGAGCAACGCCCGCTTGCGCCCGACGCCCCACCGGTAGCCGGCGAGCGTGCCGTCGCCCGCGACGACGCGGTGGCACGGGATCGCGAACGCCAGCACGTTGGCGGCACACGCGCTGGCGACCGCGCGCGCGGCGCCAGGCATCGCAAAGCTTGCCGCGAGCGCGCCATAGGTCGTCGTCATGCCCGGCGGAAGCGCGCGCAGCGCATGCCAGACACGGCGCTGGAACGCGGTACCGCGTATGTCGAGCGGCAAGTCCAGCGCGCGTGCGGGGTCGTCCAGGCTGGCCGCGACCGCGGCCAGGACTGCGGCAAGGCCGGCCTCGTCGCGCGTGAACGTCGCCCGTGGCCACGCGCGACGGAGGTCGCGCATCGTCGCCGCAGCGTCGTCGCCGAGTGCGATCGCCGCGATGCCGCGCGCACTTGCGGCCACCGCCAGCACGCCAAGCGGCGTGCGCGTCGTCGCATAGCGGAGCGTGACGGCGGCCTGCGCGCGCTGCGCATTGCGCGCCAGGGCCGCGCGCGCATAGGCGGCGGGCGTCATCCCGGTGCGGGCCACGAACGCGCGATGGAAATGCGCATCGCTGTAGCCGGCAGCGCGCGCGAGTGAGGCGAGCGGCACGCGCTCCGCGGCGGCGTCCAGCGTCCGGCAGGCGGCGGCAACCGCGTCGACGATCGGGTCGGCGAGGGCCGCCACCCGGGGACGGCACCGTCGGCACGCGCGGAATCCGGCACGCTCGGCCGCCGCCGGCGTCGCGTAGAGCGCGACGTTCGCGGGCAACGGCCTGCGCGACGGGCACGACGGCTTGCAGTAGATGCCGGTCGTGCGCACGGCGAACACGAAATGGCCGTCGGCGGCGCGGTCACGCGCGGCGACCGCCGCAAGGCGCTCTGGCGTCGATGCGAGCAACGGCTCCGCGAGCGGCGTGCTGCTGCGCGGGCGAGGCGCGCGGGTACGAGTGGCGGGGCGGGTCATCACGGCAGGCGTCCGGTCATGGGTCGTGCGTCACGATAGGGGCGCCGCGCGCGCACGGCCAGTGCATTCCTGCGGTCAAATTCGACCCGTTGCCGCATAATCGGCGGCGTCCCCACCCCAGAGTGATGTCATGGCTTGCGCACGGCCCCACCTTGCCCGCCGCCTGCGGGCGATTATCCCATCGGTCGCCTGCGCGCTGCTGGCTGTCGCCGCAACGACGGCTCGCGCGGCGGGCCCCGACCGCATCGTGTTCTCCACCGACTGGCTCGCGCAGGCCGAGCACGGCGGCTTTTACCAGGCGGTCGCGGAGGGCCTGTACAAGCAGGCGAACCTCGACGTCACGCTGAAGATGGGCGGCCCGCAGGTCAACGGGATGCAGCTCGTTGCCGCAGGCGCCATCGACGTCGCGATGGGCGACGGCCTGCAGGTGCTCGCGGCCACCGAGCAAGGCGTGCCGCTGACGGCGATCGCGGCCACGTTCCAGAAGAACCCGACGGTGATCATCGCCCATCCCGGCGTCGCCCAGCTTGCCGACCTCAAAGGCAGGCCGATCGCGATCGGCGCCGCGTCGAACACGAAGCTCTGGCCCTGGCTCAAGCTGAAGTACGGCTTCACCGACGCGCAGAAGCGTCCCTATGCGTTCTCCGTGCAGCCGTTCCTCGCCGACCCGACGCTGTCGCAGCAGGGCTTCGCGACGAGCGAGCCGTTCACGATCGAGCAGGCGGGCATCGTGCCCAAGGTGTTCCTGCTGGCCGACCTCGGCTACCCCCCGTATTCGCAGGTGCTCGTCGTCACGCGCGACGCGGCCGCCAAGCGGCGCGACGCGCTCGCGCGCTTCGTCCGCGCGTCGGCGGAAGGCTGGAAGCACTACCTCGCGGATCCGGCGGCCGGCAATGCGCTGATCAAGCGCGACAACCCGCAGATGACCGACGCGCTGCTCGCGTTCGGCTGGAAGACGATGCGCGAGCGCGCGATCGTCGGCGGCCTCGGGGCCGCGCAGGACGGCTTGCTGACGATGACCGACGCGCACTGGCAGGACACCGTGCGCTTCCTGCGCGACGCGCATCTTGCGAAGGATGGCGTCGACTACTCGCGCGCCTGGAACCTCGACGTCGCGCGCGACGTCCACGTGCTGCCCTGACGCCACCGATGTCCGCCGCGCCGGTGCTGGCCGTCGACGCGGTCGGGCACACGTTCCCGAGCGGCACCACCGCGCTGACCGGCGTCTCGCTCGCGATCGCGGACGGCGAGTTCGTGGCGTTGCTGGGCCCGTCCGGCTGCGGCAAGACGACACTGCTGTCGCTGCTCGCCGGCCTCGCCGCGCCGACGGCGGGTAGCATCGCGTGGTGGGGCGAGCCGCTCCCGCCGCCCGGCCGGCCGTTCGGCTACGTGTTCCAGGCGCCGACGCTGATGCCCTGGGCGCGCGTCGCGGCCAATGTGCGCCTGCCGCTCGAGCTGCGCGGCAGCGATCGCGCCACCGCCCAGCGCGCGGCGCTCGCCGCGCTCGCGCGTGTCGGCCTCGCGGAGTTCGCCGACGCGTGGCCGCGCGAGCTGTCGGGCGGCATGCGGATGCGGGCCTCGATCGCGCGTGCGCTGGTGGCGTCGCCGTTGCTGCTGCTGCTCGACGAACCGTTCGCCGCGCTCGACGAGTTCGCGCGCAACCGCCTCGACGACGAGCTCTCGCACTGGTGGCGCGACGCCGGTTTCACGGCGGTGTTCGTCACGCACAGTATCCAGGAAGCGGTGTTCCTTGCGACGCGCGTCGTGGTCATGGCCGCGCGCCCGGGCCGCGTGATCGCCGACCTTGCGATCGATGCGCCCTTCCCGCGCGGTCCCGCCTGGCGCGCCAGCCCGGCCTTTGCGACGCTGTGCGCCGACATCTCGCGCCGCGTCGCGGCGGCGGCGGAGCGCGCCGCATGACACCCCGGCTCGCATGGCGCCTGCTGCCGCCGCTCGCGGTCGCCGCGCTGCTCGTCGCGGCGTGGCAGGCATGGGTGACGCTCGCCGCGGTGCCCGCCTACATCGTGCCGTCGCCGCGCCTCGTCGCGCACACGCTGGTCGCGGATCGCGCGTTGCTCGCCGCGTCGCTCGGCATCACGCTCGGCGTCGCGTTGCAGGCGCTGGCCGTGGCGCTGGTCGTCGGCGTGCTGGTGGCGATCGCGTTCGCGCAAAGCCGCTGGATCGAGGCGTCGTTCTACCCGTATGCGGTGCTGCTGCAGGTGACACCGATCGTCGCCATCGCGCCACTGGTCATCATCTGGGTCAAGGACACGCACGTCGCGCTCGTGCTGTGCGCGGCCGTCGTCGCGTTGTTCCCGGTAATCGCCAATACGACGCTCGGCCTGCGCAGCGTCGACCCGGGCTTGCGCGACCTGTTCCGGCTCAATCGCGCGACGCGGTGGCAGACGCTGACGCGGCTCGCGATCCCGAGTGCGCTGCCCTATTTCTTCGGCGGCCTGCGCGTGGCCACCGGACTCGCGCTGATCGGCGCGGTCGTCGCAGAGTTCGTCGCGGGGACCGGCGGCCAGGGCGCGGGACTCGCCTACCAGATCCTGATGGCCGGCATCCAGCTCAACGTACCGCGGCTGTTCGCCGCGCTGGTCCTCATCGCAGCGGCCGGGGTCGTGCTGTTCAGCTGCGCGTCGCTCTTGGCCTGGCTGGCCCTTCGCCACTGGCACGAAAGCGAGCTGCCACCACGATGATGTAAGGTCATGTCCGACAGACGTTGCGGTGCAGCATCGTATAAGGTCGGGCCATGCGTCTTTCCCTCCGCTTCATCGTTCCGCTGCTGATCGCGCTGGCGCTGGCCGCCTATGCGACGGTGCCGTTGATCGACCGGCAGATGCTGTCGTGGTTTTCGCGCGACCTCGACGCACGCGCGGCACTGATCGGCACCACCGCATCCGACACGATCCAGGGTCTCGTCACGGCCCACGACTCGCCCGGCCTGCTGGCCTACTTCAACCGGCTGACGTCCGACGAGCGGCTGTACGCCGTCGGCCTGTGCGCGGATGGCGACACCCGACCGGTGGCCACCCGCTACTTCCCCCCGCAGCTCGATTGCGCGACGCTCGCCGGACGCGCCAATGCACCGGGCCAGCTGCTGCGCACGGACCGCGGGCTGTTCCACGTCAACGTGCATGCGCTCGAGACGCCGGGCGGTGCGAAGCCGTTGCTCGCGCTGGTCCACGACATGACGTTCGCGGAGCGCCGCGGCGAGGACACGCGCCGCTACATGGTGATGTTCTTCGTCGCGCTCGGCGGCGTGGTGGCGTTGATCACCGTCGCCATCGCGCAGATGTCGTGGCGCGGCTACCTGACGGGCCTGCGCGCACTGCTGCGCGGCGAAGGGCTCGTGCGGCCGTCCAGTGACGTCGTCGTGCCCGAGCTCGCGCCGATCGCGCGCGACGTGCGCCGGCTGGTGCGCGACCTCGAGAACCAGTACCGCCCCCGCGACGAGGCGCAGCTCACGTGGACCGAGGCCACGCTGCGCGGCGTGCTGCGTGGCGAGCTGCACGGCAACGACGTCATCGTCGTGTCCAACCGCGAGCCCTACATCCACGTCAACACGCCGGAGGGCATCAAGATCCAGCACCCGGCCAGCGGCCTCGTGACGGCACTCGAACCGATCATGCGCGCGTGCTCCGGCACGTGGATCGCGCACGGCAGCGGGTCCGCCGACCGCGACACCGTCGACCGCTACGACCACGTGGCGGTCCCGCCGGAGTCGCCCGCCTACCGGATCCGCCGCGTCTGGCTGACGCCCGACGAGGAAACGGGGTACTACAGCGGCTTCGCCAACGAGGGGTTGTGGCCGCTGTGCCACATCGCCCACGTGCGGCCGATCTTCCGCTCGTCCGACTTCGAGTACTACCGGACCGTCAACCAGCGCTTCGCGGACGCCGTCGTGCAGGAGTCCCAGCGCGACGACCCGATCGTCCTCGTGCAGGACTACCACTTCGCGCTCCTGCCACGGATGATCCGCGAGCGCCTGCCACGCGCAACGATCATCACGTTCTGGCACATCCCGTGGCCCAACCCGGAGGCATTCGCGATCTGTCCGTGGCGGGACGAACTCCTCGAGGGCCTGCTCGGCAGCAGCATCCTGGGCTTCCACACGCAGTTCCATTGCAACAACTTCCTCGATACGGTCGACCGCTTTGTCGAGGCACGCGTCGACCGCGAATCGTTCGCCGTCACGCGCCACGGCCAGCGCACCGAAGTCCACCGCTACCCGATCTCGATCGAGTGGCCGCCGGCCGCGATGCGCGGCCAGCCGCCGATCGCCGAGGCGCGGCAACTGGTGCGCGAGCGGCTCGGGCTGCCGGCCGACCACAGGATCGGCATCGGCATCGATCGCCTCGATTACACGAAGGGCATCCTGGAACGCTTCCAGGCGGTCGGCCGGCTGCTGGAACTGGAGCCGCAATGGGCCGGCAAGTTCTCGTTCGTGCAGATCGCGGCGCCGACGCGCGGGATGATCGGCGACTACCAGGATTACGCGGCGCGCGTGAAGGCGTTGGCGCACGAGATCAACACGCGTTATCCGCGCGCCAAGGTGCCGCCGATCATCCTGCTCGCCGAGCACCACGACACCCGCTCGGTCTACGAATATTTCCGCGCGTCGGAGTTCTGCTTCGTATCCAGCCTTCACGACGGCATGAACCTTGTCGCCAAGGAGTTCATCGCGGCACGCGACGACGAGCGCGGCGTGCTGATCCTGTCGCAGTTCGCCGGCGCGTCGCGCGAGCTGCCCGAAGCGCTGGTCGTCAATCCCTACGATGCCGACCAGTGCGCCGCCGCGCTGCACGTCGCGCTGACGATGGACGACAACGAGCAGCGCGGCCGCATGCGGCTGATGCGCGCGCTCGTGCGGGATTTCAACGTGTATCGCTGGGCCGGGCGCATGCTGATGGACGCGGCCATGATGCGCCAGCGCAACCGGCTCGCCTCGCGCTCGCCCCACCGTCCAGTCGTCCATGCCGATTGAAGACAGCGCTCCCCGGCCGGGTGTCGTCACGCGCCGCGGCCCACCGCCGGCGCTGGACGCACGCCGGCACGCGGTGTTCCTCGACATCGACGGCACGCTGCTCGACATCGCGCCGACGCCCGAACGCGTGATCCTGGACCCTGCGCTCGCGGCGCTGCTCCCTGCGCTCAGCGCGCGCCTCTCCGGTGCCCTGGCGCTGGTCACCGGCCGCTCGATCCGCGACACCGACCGGCTGTTCCGCGACCTGCGGCTGCCCGTGGCAGGCCAGCACGGCTGCGAGCGGCGCGACGCCGACGGCGGGCTGCACCTGCATGCGCCCAAGTCGGCGACGCTGGCGCGGCTCAAGGTGCTGCTGGCCGACTTCGCGTCGCGCCACGCGGGGCTGCGCCTCGAGGACAAGGGCTCGACGCTGGCAGTCCATTACCGTGGCGCGCCGCAGCTCGCGTCGCATGTCCACCAGACGATGCGCGCGCAGATCGACATGGCGGAGGCGGAGGGCTTCGAATTGCAGCCGGGCAAGCGGCTCGTCGAGGTGCGCCCGGGCAGCCGGGACAAGGGCACGGCCATCCGCGATTTCATGCTCGAGCCGCCTTTCCGCGGTCGCGTGCCCGTGTTCGTCGGCGACGACGTCACCGACGAGCATGGCTTCGCCGTCGTGCGCTCGCAGAAGGGCATCGCGATCAAGGTCGGGCCAGGTACGACGCGCGCGAACCACAGGCTGCCTGACGTCGCCGGCGTTCGTGCATGGCTCGAGGCGCCGCTGCATCCATGACCCCGAGCGCCTCGCTGGACCTCGCGCTCATCGGCAACGGGCGCCTCGCGATGCTCGTCGATGCACAGGGGGCGATCGTCTGGGGCTGCTTTCCGGAACTCGACGGCGATCCGGTGTTCAGCGCGCTCGTCGCCGGCGACGCCGCGGCCGCAGGGCGCTATGCCGTCGAACTGGCCGACCTCGCGCACGTCGAGCAGGCGTACGAGCGCAATTCGGCGGTGCTGACGACGCGCCTCACCGATCGTCACGGCGGCATCGTCGACATCGTCGACTGCCTGCCGCGCTTCGCGCAGAACAACCGGTTGTTCCAGCCGATGCTGCACGTGCGGCAGGTCAAGCGCGTCGCAGGCACGCCACGGATCACGCTGGTGCTCGCGCCGACGTTCGAGTATGGCCGCGTCGCCGCCGCGCCGGCACGCGGGTCCAACCACCTGCGCTACACGCTTGGCACGCAGACGCTGCGGCTCACGACCGACGCGCCGCTCGCGGCCATCGCGGAGGGCAACGCCTTCCTGCTGCACGACGACGTCACGCTGCTGTTCGGCGCGGACGAGACGGTGGCGGAATCCCCACGCGAAGTCGGACGCCGCTTTGTCGAGGAAACGCTGCTGTGGTGGCGCGCCTGGGTGCGGCGGCTCGCGATCCCGTTCGAATGGCAGGAAGACGTGATCCGCGCGGCGATCACGCTCAAGCTCAACGCCTGCGACGACACCGGCGCGATCGTTGCCGCCGTCACCACGTCGATCCCGGAAGCCCCGGACTCGGGACGCAACTGGGACTACCGGTATTGCTGGCTGCGCGATGCCTACTTCGTCATCGAGGCGCTCAACCGGTTGAACGCGACGGACACGATGGAGGCCTATCTCCGCTACGTCGTCAACATCGCCGCCAATGGCGGCGATGCGCCACTGCAGCCGATGTACCGGATCAGCGGCGATCCGTCGCTGCCGGAGATGACGGTACCGGGGCTCGCCGGCTACCGCGGCATGGGTCCCGTGCGCATCGGCAACGACGCGTGGCGACAGATGCAGAACGACGTGTACGGGTCGGCCGTGCTTGCGGGCACGCACGTGTTCTTCGACGCGCGGCTCACCAACTTGGGCGACGCGTCGCTGTTCGCGCGGCTCGAGCCGCTCGGGGAGCGCGCGTTCGCGTTGCACGCCGAGCCCGACGCGGGCATCTGGGAATACCGCGGCCGGGCACGCGTGCACACGTTCTCGGCCGTCATGTGCTGGGCCGCGTGCGACCGGCTCGCGCGGATCGCGCGGCGGCTCCGCCTGCCGGACCGCGCGGAAGCCTGGCAAGCGCGCGCGGATACGGTCGCGCGCTTCATCGACGCGCAATGCTTCTCGCCGGAGCGCAACGCGTTCGTCGGCGCGGTCGGCAGCACCGAGCTCGACGCGAGCCTGCTGCGCCTGATCGATGTCGGCTACGTGAAGCCCGACGACCCGCGCTACGTCGGCACCGTCGAGGCGATCGGTCGCGAGCTGAAGCGCGGCGATTTCGTCTTCCGCTACCTCGAGAAGGACGACTTCGGCGTGCCGACCAACGCGTTCGTCGTCTGCACATTCTGGTACGTCAACGCGCTGGCGGCGATCGGTCGCAAGGACGAGGCGCGCGCGCTGTTCGAGCGGCTGCTCGCCGCGCGCAACCGCCACGGCCTCTTGGCCGAGCACCTGGACCCGGCCACTGGCGAGCCGTGGGGCAATTTCGTGCAGACCTACAGCATGGTCGGCATCATCGAGGCCGCGATGCGGCTGTCGGCGCCGTGGGAGGACGCGTTCTGATACCGGCTCAGGCCACCCGCGCCTGGTCGATCGCGTCCATCAGCGTCTGCACTTCCTGCGCGCCGGAGACGGCGAGCTTCTCGCCGAAGATGAAGAACGGCACGCCGCCCACGCCCAGCGCCTGCGCACGCCGCTCGCTGTCGCGGATCGCGTCGCTGCCGGCACCGCTGTCCAGGTAGGCGCGCGCAGCGACGCCGTCGAGCTTGGCTTCGGCCGCGATGGCGGCGAGCACCGCGCGGTCGCCGATATCGCGCCCCTCGACGAAGAAGGCCGCGAACAACCGCTCGACGATCTCCCCCGCGTCCTCGCCCTGCGCCTGCGCCCACGCGATCAGCCGGTGTGCGTCGAGCGTATCCGGTTGCACGGTGATGCGGTCGAACGCGAACGGGATGCCGACGCCGGCACCGATCGCCTCGAGGCGCTCGTGGGCCGCGCGCACGCGTTCCGCGCCGCCGAACTTCGCGTCCATCCACGCCTTGCGCGGCGCGCCGCCTGCGGGCAGGCCCGGGTTGAGCGCGAACGGATGCCAGCTGACGACCGGCTCCAGCTCCGGATTGGTCGCGGCAAGGCCGGCGAGCGCAGCCTCGAGCCTGCGCTTGCCGACATAACACCACGGGCACACCACGTCGGAGATGACGTCGATCGGAAAGGTCATGGTTCGGATGCGTCAGGGCGGAATCAGGTGCATCGATTATGCGCGTTGCCGGATAATGGCCGTGCCCGCCGCATGCGTTCGCCGGCACGCCGTGACCACCCGCGCCTCCCCGCACCGCTACGCGATCTTCTGCCGCGTCGTCGACAACCACGGCGATGCGGGCGTGTGCTGGCGCCTCGCGCGGCTGCTCGCCGGCGAGCACGGGCTCGACGTCACGCTGTGGATCGACCAGCGCGCGGCACTTGCGGCCTTCGTGCCGGCGGCCGCCACGGCCCACGAAGCCGACGGCATCGCGTTGCGCGACTGGACGGACGCGGAAGCCCGCTACGACGATGCGCCGGACGTCGTGATCGAGGGGTTCGGCTGCGGCCTGCCCGCGCCGGTGCTGGACGCGCTGGAGCGCCGCCGCCATGTGTGGCTCGTGCTCGAATACCTGTCGGCCGAGCCGTGGGTCGATGGCTTCCACGGCCTGCCGTCGCCGCATCCGTCGCGCCCGCTCACGCGCTGGTTCTTCTTCCCGGGCTTCACCGCAGCCACCGGTGGACTGCTGCGCGAGCGCGCGGTCGCGGCGCCGACGGCGTCCTTGGCTGCAGGGCAAGGACTCGACGTCACCGTATTCACCTACGACAACGCCGCACTCGGCGGCCTGCTCGACGCGTGGCGGCAATCAGCGTCGCCGGTCCGCGTGGCGGTGCCGGAGGGTGTCGCGAGCGCAACGCTGGCCGGCTGGCTCGGCGAAGCGCCCGGGCGCGCCGGTCGCGAGCACCAGCGCGACGCGCTCGCGCTGCGCATTGTCGAGTGGACCGACCAGCGCGGCTTCGACGCGCGGCTCGCGGCGTCCGGCTTCAACCTCGTCCGCGGCGAGGATTCGTTCGTCCGCGCGCAATGGGCGGCGCGACCGTTCCTGTGGCACATCTACCGGCAGGACGGCGACGCGCATCGCGTGAAGCTCGACGCGTTCCTCGCGCGCTACCTCGCCGGCGCGACTCCCGTTGTGGCCGACGCGGTCCGCGCGCTGTGGGCTGCGTTCGAGCGCGAGGATCCCCCGGCGACAGCCGCCGCGTGGCCCGCCTTTGCCGCCGCGCACGGCGCGCTGGACGCCCACGCACGGGATTGGGCCGCGACGCTCGCCCGCCTCCCCGAACAGGCAGCCTGCCTGGTCGAGTTCGCAAAAAAGCGCTATAATTGAGGGCTTTGCATCATTCACCCGGGCCCGGCCGGACGCCACGCGTCACTTCCGCGCCTTAAAGCAACGGACGGAACCGCAATGAAAATCGCTCAGGAAGTGCGCGCCGGCAACGTGATCATGGTCGGCAAGGACCCGATGGTCGTGCAGAAGGCCGAGTTCACGAAGTCCGGCCGCAACGCGTCGGTCGTCAAGATGAAGCTCAAGAACCTCCTTTCCGGCGGCGGCACGGAAACCGTGTATCGCGCCGACGAGAAGTTCGAGACGATCCAGCTCGAAAAGAAGGAAGTCACGTACTCGTACTTCGCGGACCCGATGTACGTGTTCATGGACGGCGACTTCAACCAGTACGACGTCGAGAAGGAAAACATGGAAGACGCGCTGCCCTACCTCGAGGACGGGCTGCCGTGCGAGCTGACGTTCTACGAAGGCCGCGCCATCTCGGTCGAGCTGCCCAACTCGGTCGTGCGCGAGATCACGTACACCGAACCGGCAGTCAAGGGCGACACGTCGGGCAAGGTGACCAAGCCGGCCAAGATCTCGTCGGGCTTCGAGATCGCCGTGCCGCTGTTCGTCAACACGGGCGACAAGGTCGAGATCGACACCCGCACGGGCGAGTATCGCCGCCGCGTCTGACGCCTGGCGTCCTGCAACGGTCGACGGGCGGGCACCGCAAGGGCCCGCCCGTTTGCATTGGAAGGGTCGGACCCTATTTCAGCGCGAGATCGACGCGCGACGCGGCCGCGTCCTTGGGTGCGTCCTTGCGTGCCGTCGTCACGATGAACAGGCGGTCGCTCGCGACGCCGCGCGCGATCAGCGCATCCTTGACGGCCTGCGCGCGCCGCTGCGCCAGCGCGGCCAGGTCGTCCGGGCCCGCCCGCGCATGCTTCAGCAACATCGCTTCCATGTCCGCGGGCGGCACGTCCTTCAGCATGCCGATGAAGTTGCGCGGCCGCTCGTCGATCGGCGCGTCCTTGTACACGGCGGTCAGGTAGCGCACGCGCTCGTCCGGCGCGACGACGACGGCCGCCGGGTCCGTGACGGGTGCCCCCTCGGCCGCGAGGGCCTTCGCCTTCACGGCACGTAGCTGTGCCTCGACCGCGGCGTGGCGCAGCGCTTCCGCATCGGCGTTCGGATCGACACGCCCGCCGATCTCCACGCGCAGCGCAGGCCGGGCGCCGAGCGCCTTGCCGAGCTTGTCGAGCTTGGCCACTGCGGGCGGCGCAAGCGCCGCGCTGCCGGGCGTGAAGTCCACCCACGACAGCTCTTCGCCGCCGCCGAACGCCGCGCCGAGCAACGCGAACGGCGACGTCACCGCCTTCGTCAGCAGGTTCACGATCACCTGGACGATGAGCCCGCCGACGGAGAACCTGGGATCATCGAGCGAGCCCGAGATCGGCAGCTCGACGTCGATGACGCCGCGCGCGTCCTTCAGCAACGACGTGGCCAGCAGCACGGGCAGCTTGGTCGCGGTCGGGCTGTCGACGTGCGGCCCGAACGTCAGCTGATCGAGCACGAGGCGATTCGTCGCCGCGAGCTTGCGGTTCTCGACCTTGTAGCGAACGTCGAACCCGAGCTTGCCGCGGGTGACGCCATAACCTGCGTACTTGGCGAAATACGGTGACAGCGGAGGGAGCTCGATATCGCGCGCGGTGCCGGTGACGTCGAGCACGAGGTCCTTCGCGAGCGGATTGACGCGGCCGCTGACCTCCACCGGTGCACTGCCGTCGAGCTTCGCCGTCACGTTCACGGCGGCGGCCTCCCGCGCCGACATCGCGCCGATGTCGCCGCCGACGTCGGTCAGGTGGGCCGTGTAGTTGGGCTTGATGTAGAAGTCGGAGTACTGCACTTCGCCACGCGCAAGCTCGATGCGCCCGACCGTCAACGGCCACGACGGCCCGCTGGGAGCCCCGGGCGTCGCGTCCGCCTTGACGAGCCGGACGAAGTTGAGGCTCGCATCGTCGTACACGGTGACGCGGGCGAAGAAATCGGACAGCGCGACGGCGCCGATGCTCGCGGTGCGCGGCTCGGTCGACACGTCGACGCCGGTGAGCTTGAGGGTCTTCCACCGCGCAAGTGGCGACAGCGTGGGGCGATCCAACGCATTGAACCCGGTGACGGTCACGTCGCCGTTCCAGCGGACGCGCGCCGCGCTGCGCTCATCGCCGGCCGTGAACGTGAGCGTTCCGGTGGCGCCGAGCTGCCCGTCGGTGACCACGACGTTCACGTACGGATCGAGGTAGGGCTGCAACGTCGTGAGCTGCAGGCGCGTCGCGTCGACTTTCCACTGCGCGCTCACCGGGTTCGGCGTGAAGGCACCGTCGAGCGCCAGCGTGCCGGCGTCACCAACCCTCGCGCGCAGCGTCACCGTGGCGGCCTTCGCATAGTCGTTCGACAGGTTGTCCGCCGTCGCGTCGACGCCCGCCAGGTGCAGTGTCACCGGCGGCGTCGGCACGCGATCGTCGACATCGACCGTGTAATGCGCGATACGCGTGCGCTTGACGACGGCTTGCCAGGCATCGCCCGCGCTCGCGCCCGCGGCATTGGCAGGCGCGGCCGTCTTCAGAATGCGCCCGAAATTGAACGTGCCGTCGGCATCGCGCCGCAGCGCCAGCGTGCCCCCGGTCGTCGTCAACGTCCCCACGTCGAGCGTACGCCGACCGGCATCGAGCGTGACGCCCTCCAGTGCCAGCCGCGGGATGCGCCACAGCGGGTCGCGCTCGCCCGGCAGCGCCATCTGCGCATCCGCGATATCGGCCTTGCCGCCGGTGAGCAGGAAGCGGCGCCCGCGTACGGCCGCCGACGTCTCGAAGTCCGCATCGACATCGGCGCTGCCGCGCTGGACGACGAGGTTCAACGCGCTCGCGTAATACGGGTACAGCTTGCCGAGCGCCACGCCGCGGATGCCGAAGTGACCCTTCGCGTCGAGCGTCGCCGGCAGCAGGTCGAATTCGGCGATCGCGTCCGCCCCGACGTCGCTGTCAAAACGGACGCGGACGTGGGCCGGCCGGTCGGCGCGCGTCGACAGGTCGGTGGCCTCGACGTCCAGGGCGCTCACGTTCGCGCGAAACGCGGGCCGCACGGCATCGTCGGCGATCGCCAGCTTGCCGCCGTCGATGCGCACGCGTTCCACGTCGACCTGCCACGCCGCGGTCCCCGGTGCAGGCGGGGCGCCCGGTGCCGCGGGCTCGACGAGCGGTTCCGCGAGATTGACGCGTCCGTCGGCCGCGCGGCGCACGTCGAGTGAAGGCGACCTGAGCGTCAACGCGTCGATGACGAGATGGTGGTTGACGAGGTCGAGCCGCGCGACGTGCGCGGTGGCGGCGTCGATCGCGGCGAGCTTCTGCCCGTCGCCGCGCACGAATGCCGCGTTGGCAACCTTCACCTCGCCCGACAGCCACAGCGAGCGCGTCTGTGCGGCGCCATCGGTGAAGATCAGCTTGGCGCGCGTCGTCAACGTGCCCGCGGCGAGCCTCCCGCGCAGCTTGAACGGCAGGTAGGCGGCGTATTCAGGCAGCGACACATTGTCGAGATCGATGTCGAGCGCGGCATCGCGCTCCGCCGCAAACGGCGTCGTGGTGCCCGTCAGCGAAAAGGCGCTGCCGTTGACCGTCGCCGCGACCCGCGGCATCACCTGGATCTTCGTCTGGTAGTCGAGGCTCGACAGGAACGGGATGCCGATCGTCAGGTCTCGCACCTCGTGCTCGCGGTGCGCGGGCTCGTCTGCGAAATCGATCGTTCCGCCCTGCACCTGGATGTTGTTCAGCGAGAAACGGGCGGGCGGGCCCGGCGGTCCGCCCAGCCACTCGTCGACGAGATCCTGCACGCTGTACGTCCCGTCCGCCTTGCGCGTCAGCGCGAGTTGCGGGCCCGTCAGCGTGAGGCGGTCGACGACGGGTGCGCGATGCCACAGCGACGCCAGCGAGAATTGCGCGGCCAGCGTCCTGAACGTCAGCAGCGGCCGCGCATCGGGACCGGCGCCCGGTGCGGCACCGATGACGCCGCCCTGGATCTCGGCTTCCAGCGTCAACGGATTGAAGCGGACGTCCGTCACCGCGACCGGCCGGTGCAACGCATCCGCGAGGCGCGTCTCGAGCAGGTGCCTCGCAAGGACGGGTACCCCGAGCCAGGCGGCAACCAACACGGCGGCGACGATGCCGCCCGCCACAGCGACGCGCCGTAGCCAGCGCCGCCGCCGGATGGGCGGAACAGCAGCGTTCGCTGCGGCATTCATGCGGACAGACGCCGCGGGCCGCGAAGTTGCAATGGAGTGGGCATGCTGCGATTCTAGCCGTGCAAAAAAAGCAACGGCCGCGACTGCGGCCGTTGCCTGTCTGTCACCTGCGTACGGCGCGGCCGCCGCAGGGTGGACGCCGTCAGCGCTGCTGGCGGGATTCCTTGTCCGCGTCTTCCGCGGCCTGCTGCACGTCGCCGACTGCCTTCTGCGTCTTGCCTTCGACCTGCTTGGCCACGCCCTTGACTTGCTGTTCCGGGCTGTCGATCGCTTCGCCGAACTTTTGTTGGACCTTGCCGGCGATGTCCTTCGTCGCACCCTTGACCTGGTTCTCGTTCATGCGCGTCTCCGTTGGGGTTGGTTGGCGGGAAGTTCCGCAGGACCCAGTTTCCGCGGATCGCCCGGCTTCGGCAGCGGGTGAAACGCGGATGTACGCGTAGGACGGACGGCGGCATCGATTTGACGGGGCAGTCGCCACGACTAGAATGGCGCGGAATCGATCTCCGCGCGATTACGCTCGATGGCCACCCGCACGAAGGAAGAAGCCGAAGCGATGGCGGACGCCATCCTCGCCGCCCACCGCGCGGGCGACAACAAGCCTGTGAGCGGGGCCGCCACTGCGCGCCCGGCGCGCTGGACCGCCTTCCTGATCGCGGGCTTCGTGGCAGGGGGCTTGGGCGCCGTCCTGCCTGCACACAGCTTCGTACTGGGCGGCATCGTCGGCCTGGCGATCGCTGGCGTCGTCGCGTTCCTCGCCTCGCGCGTCGATCCCTAGTCGCGACCCCGCCGCGCGCCGCTGCCTCATCCCGGTGCATCGAGGGCGGCGGCGTGGTGCGTTGCACCATCACCGCCCAGTCCCGCGCCGGGCACCCCTACTTTTAAGCTATTGATTTGACGTGGATTGCGGTCAGTGCTGCGGGTGGCATCGCGCTTGCTAGTATCCAACCTAGTATACAAGCGCCCACGACCGCACGATGCCCCGACCCTATCCGCTGACGCTCGCAGACTTGCGGGATGCCTACCGCCGCGGCACGTGGACGCCGTCTGCGGTAGTCGAGCATTGGCTCGACCGGCCCGCGGCGGAGCACGGCCGGCCCGTCTGGATCTCGACGTTCGATGCGCCGGCGCTGCGCCGCCGTGCCGCGGAACTCGATCGCGAGCTGGCGCACGACACGGAGGCCGCGCTGCGCCGGCCGCTGTTCGGCGCGCTCTATGCAGTGAAGGACAACATCGACGTCGCCGGCCTGCCGACGACGGCCGCCTGCCCGGCATTCGCGTACGCACCAGGCGCGCCGGCAGCGGTGGTCGCGCGCCTCGACGCGGCGGGCGCAGTGTGCGTCGGCAAGACCAACCTCGACCAGTTCGCGACGGGCCTCGTCGGCACGCGCTCACCGTATGGCGCCGTGCCCAATGCGTTCGACGCAACGCTGGTGTCCGGCGGTTCCAGCTCGGGCTCGGCGGTCGCGGTCGCGCAGGGTCTCGTTCACTTCTCGCTCGGCACCGACACGGCGGGTTCGGGCCGCGTGCCCGCCGGCCTCAACAACATCGTCGGGCTCAAGCCGACGCGCGGTGCGCTGTCGACCACCGGCGTGGTGCCCGCATGCCGTTCGCTCGACTGCGTGTCGATCTTCGCACTGACGGTGGCAGACGCGACGCGCGTGTTCGACGTCGCCGCGGAGCGGCCGCACGCCGCCGTCGACGCGCCCTCGCTGGCCCACGCGTTCCGGTTCGCGATGCCGGCAGCTCGCGACCTCGCGTTCTACGGCGACGCGGTCGCCGAGCGGGCGTTCGCCGCCGCCGTGGCGCGGCTGCGCACGCTGGGCGGCGTTCCCGTCGAGATCGACTTCGCGCCCTGGCGTGCCGTGGCCTCGATGCTGTACGAAGGCGCGCACGTCGCCGAGCGCCACGCCGGCATCCGCGCGTTCTTCGACGCGCACGAAGAGGACGTCGAGCCGACCGTGCGCAAGATCATCGCCGACGGCCGCCGCTACTCGGCGACCGACGTGTTTGTCGCAGAGGCTACCCTCGCCGCCGCACGCGCGCGGCTCGCGCCGCTCTGGTCGACGTTCGACGTGCTCGTCGTGCCGACGGCGCCGACGTTCTACACGCTCGCCGCGGTCGCGGCCGACCCGCTCGAGACCAACCGGCGGCTCGGCACGTACACGAATTTCGTCAACCTGCTCGACCTCGCCGCGCTTGCCGTGCCGACGGCCATGCGCACCGACGGCCTGCCGTCCGGCATCACGCTGATCGCACCCGCCGGCCACGACCGCGCGCTGGCGACGCTGGGCGCACGCGTCCACGCCGACGCCGGTGTCCCGCTCGGCGCGACCGGCGCGCCGCAGCCGCCCTCGCCAGCGCCCCAGCGCACCGCCGCTGACGCGGGTCACGTCGACGTCGTCGTCGTCGGCGCGCACCTGTCCGGCCTGCCGCTCAATCGCGAGCTCGTCGCGTGCGGCGCGGAACTCGTCCGCGCGACGCGCACGGCGCCCACGTATCGCCTCTATGCGCTACCGGGGACCACGCCGCCCAAGCCCGGGCTCGTGCGCGTCGCCGAAGGTGGCGCGCCGATCGACGTCGAGGTGTGGACGATGCCGGTCGCGCGCCTCGGCGCGTTCGTCGAGCGCGTGCCGTCGCCGCTCGCGATCGGCACCGTGCAGCTCGACGACGGCAGTTCCGCCCACGGCTTCGTATGCGAGGCGATCGCGGTCGTCGGCGCCGAAGACATCTCGCGGTTCGGCGGCTGGCGCCGCTACCTCGCCGAACGCGTTCCCGCCTGAACCCCCTCAACCCCGTCACCAAGGAGATTTCCATGCGCAATCCATCCCATCCCGTCGCCACGCTGCCGATCGACCGCACGCGCCGCCGCCTGGTCGGTGCCGCCGCGGCGGGCGGGGCGCTCGCGACACTGGGCGCACCGGCCGTCGTCCGTGCGCAGGCCGCGCCGAAGATCCGCATCGGGTACTGGCCCATCGCGTCGGGGCTGCCGCTGTATGTCGCCGTCGAGAAGGGCTACTTCAAGGAAGCGGGCCTCGACGTCGAGGCACTCAAGTTCGCCGGCGCGCAGCAGGTGATGGAAGCGATGCTGTCCGGCCGCGCCGACGGCAGCGCCAACGGCACCGGCTCCGCCAACCTCGCGATCGGCGAGATCGCGCAACCCGGCCTGTTCAAGATCTTCTGCACGAACCCGTCCAATGCGAAGTACGTGCTCGACGAGTTCATCGTCGCGAAGGACGCGCCGTACAAGAGCATCGCCGAGCTCAAGGGCAAGAAGGTCGCGTCCGGTCCCGGCATCCAGAACGTGACGCTCGCGAAGACGGTGCTGGAGCGCGCGGGGGCTTCCGGCACGTCGGTCACGGAACTGCCGATCGGCCAGCACGTCGCCGCGATCGCCGCCGGCCAGGTCGATGCCTGCTACACGCTGGAGCCCACCGGGACGATCGGCCGGATGAACGGAACCACGCGCGTGCTCGAAGCCGGCGTCATCGCGCACTACGTGCTCGGCGACCCGTTGGCGCCGTGGCACGGCGGCTCGGCCAGCCTCACGACCGACTTCATCAAGAAGTACCCGGACGCGACGAAGAAGTACATGGCCGCGTACTTCAAGGGCGTAGACCTGGTCCGCAGCAACCCGGACGAAGCGCGCAAGTACATGAAGGGCTATACCGCGATCGAGGGGCCGCTGACCGGGGAAGTCCCGCTCGCGGCGTACATGAAGTACTCGGAAGCGACGCCCGAGTCGATCGCCTACTTCCAGAAGTTCTTCGACCTCTTCACCGACAAGGGCATCTTCGACAAGAAGGTGGTCGTCGCGGACCTCATCTACAAGGGATGACCATGGCCGAGACCCTTACGCCCGCGCGGACCGCCCCGTGGACGGCGGCCGCGCCCAAGGAGACGGCCGCGCCGCCGCGCAAGCCGCACTGGCAGCGCCTGCTGCCGATCGTAGGCCCCGTCGCGCTGTTCATCGTCTGGGACCTGGTCGTGCGCGCGGGTTTCATCAAGCCGATCCTGCTGCCGACGCCGCTGGCGACGCTGCAGACGCTCGTCACGGGGCTCTTCGGCGGCTCGCTGATGAACGACTTCCTGGTGACGGTCTGGCGCACCGTCGAAGCGTTCGTCATCGCGACGGTCCTCGGCGTCCCGCTCGGCATCCTGCTCGGCAGCAACGAGAAGGCGTACCGCAGCGTCGAGTTCCTGATCGATTTCTTCCGCTCGACGCCGTCGTCCGCGCTGATCCCGCTGTTCCTGCTGATCTTCGGCGTCTCCGACATCAACAAGGTGGCGATCGCGGCGTTCGGCGCGTTGCTGATCGTCGTGTTCAACAGCGCCTACGGCGTCATCAACGCGCGCAAGCAGCGCGTGATGGCGGCCAAGGTGATGGGCGCGTCGCGGTGGCGGATCTTCCGCGACGTCCTCGTCTGGGAATCGCTGCAGCCGACGTTCGTGGGGCTGCGCAGCGCGGTGTCGATGGCGCTCGTCATCGTGATCGTCGCCGAGATGTTCATCGGCTCGGACAGCGGGCTGGGACATCGGATCATCGACGCGCAGCAAGTGCTGAACGTGAAGACGATGTACGCGGCGATCCTCGCCGCCGGCATCCTCGGATACGCGCTCAACATCCTGTTCCTGTACGTCGAGCGTCGCATCGTCCACTGGAGCGGGAGATAAGCCATGCGTGTCCTCAATGCCCCGCCCGTCGCCGACGTGCCCACCCCTGCGTTCGTGCCCGGGCCGCCTGGAACGGCGATCACGATCCGCGGCCTGACCAAGTATTTCGCCGGCTGGCCGCTGTACCAGGACTTCAACCTCGACATCCCGAAGCACAAGATCGTGTCGGTGTTCGGGCCCAACGGCTGCGGCAAGTCGACGCTGATCAACATGATCGCGGGGCTCATCCCGATCGACGGCGGCCAGATCCTGTTCGACGGCAAGTCGCTCGCCGACACCAAGATCGGCTACGTCTTCCAGAACTACCGCGAGGCGATGTTCCCGTGGATGCGCACGATCGACAACATCGCGTACCCGCTGGTCATCGAGGGGCGTTCCAAGCCCGAGCTCGACCGGCGGATGGAAGAGCTCGTC
Organism: Pseudomonadota bacterium; assembly: GCA_018241745.1. Lineage (GTDB taxonomy): Bacteria > Pseudomonadota > Gammaproteobacteria > Burkholderiales > Casimicrobiaceae > VBCG01. Next base: position 77,857 of record JAFEDG010000142.1, on the reverse strand, counting down.
GCGTCGTTCGACGTCAAGTTCGACCTGAACCGCTATCCTTACGAACTGTCGGGCGGCCAGCAGCAGACGGCGTCGATCATGCGCGCGCTGGCGCCCAATCCCGAAGTGCTGTTCCTGGACGAGCCGTTCTCGGCACTGGACTTCGAGATGACGCTGTTCATCCGCGAGAAGCTGCAGGAGGTGTTCATGCAGACGGGCACGACGATGATGCTGGTGTCGCACGACCTGGAGGAAGCGGTGTACCTCGCCGACGAGGTACTGCTGCTGACCAAGCGCCCCACGTCGGTGGCGGAGATCCTGCGCTACGGTGATCCGCGCCCGCGCACGGTGGCCACGCTGACCGAGCCGTCGTTCATCCACGCCAAGAAGCGCAGCCTCGAGATCTTCCAGCGCGAGGTACGGCGGTGACCGAACGCGAGATCGAGGCCTACGTCGACGCGGCCGCCCTGGCGCAGGGCCTCGTCGTCGCCGCGGATGTCCGCGCGCGCGTCATCGCGCAGTTCACGCTGATCCAGGCGATCGCCGCGCCGGTGCTCGCCGTGCCCCTGCCGACTGACGTCGAACCGGCCAACGTGTTCCGGCCGTGACGGAGGTCGCCGCACCCGCGTCGGCCGCGGCCATCGCAGCGGCGATCCGCGAAGGCCGCACGACGGCGCGCGCCGTCGCCGATGCGACGCTCGCCGCCATCGCGCGCGTCGACCCCGCGCTGAACAGCTTCGTCACGCTGACGCCGGAGCGCACGCGCGCCGAAGCAGACGCCGTCGACGCACGGCGTGCGGCCGGCGCGATGCTGCCGCCGCTCGCCGGCGTTCCCTATGCGGTCAAGAACCTGTTCGATGTTGAGGGCGTCGTCACGCTGGCGGGATCGAAGGTCAACGCGTCGCTACCCCCTGCCGCCGCCGATGCCACGCTGGTTTCGCGTATGCACGCGGCCGGCGGCGTACTCGTCGGCACGCTCGCGATGGACGAATACGCGTATGGCTTCACGACGGAGAATTCGCATCACGGCCCGACGCGCAACCCGCACGACACGACGCGCACGGCCGGCGGATCGTCTGGTGGTTGCGGGGCTGCGGTCGCGGCGCGGCTCGTGCCGCTCGCGCTCGGCTCCGATACCAACGGCTCGATCCGCGTGCCGTCGTCGCTGTGCGGCATTTGGGGATTGAAGCCCACGTTCGGCCGGTTGCCGCGCACCGGCAGCTATCCGTTCGTCGCGAGCCTCGACCACCTCGGCCCGTTCGCGACGACGCTCGACGACCTCGCGCTTGCCTACGACGCGCTGCAGGGTCCGGACGCCGCCGATCCCGCGTGCGCGCAGCGCGCGGTCGAGCCCGTGGGCACGCTGCGTCACGAAGATCTCGACGGCATCCGCATCGCCCGCCTGGGCGGCTACTTCGACGAGCCGCTGACGAACGCGGCACGCGCCGCCGTCGACGCGGCGTGCACCGCGCTGCATACCACGCGCACCGTGACGCTGCCGTCGGCCGCGCTCGGTCGCGCCGCCGCGTTCGTCGTCACCGGCAGCGAAGGCGGCGCGCTGCACCTCGCGGACCTGCGCACGCGCTACGCCGATTTCGAGCCGCTGTCGCGCGACCGGCTGGTGGCCGGCGCGCTGATGCCGGCCGCGTGGTATGTGCAGGCGCAGCGCGTGCGCGAGCGCTGGCGGCACGAGGTCGCCGCATTGTTCCGCGACGTCGACGTCGTGATCGCGGCCGCGACGCCGTGCCCGGCGACCCCGCTCGGCGACGAATGGCTCGACCTGCCGACGGGCCGTGTGCCCCTGCGTCCCACGATGGGACTGCTGACGCAACCGCTGTCCTGCGTCGGCCTGCCTGTCATTGCGGCACCTGTAGCGACGCCCGGCGCGCTGCCGATTGCCGTCCAGGTCGTTGCCGCACCGTGGCGCGAAGACTTATGCTTCCGTGTCGCGGCGGCGCTTGCCGCGCGCGGCGTGGCCGCGTCCCCGCTGCCGCCGATCCACGCCTGACCGGCCACATCACGATGACCTCGCTCACCGCCGACCGGGCTGCCGCGCGCACGAGTGCGGCGCCGGAGCGCTCGCTCGCCGAGATCGCCTACGACAAGCTGAAGGCCGGCATCTTCGACTTCGAGCTGTTGCCTGGGGACCGCTTCTCGGAGACCGAGATGGCGGAACGGTTGTCGATGAGCCGCACGCCGGTGCGCGACGCGCTGTACCGCCTCGAGCGCGAGGGCTACCTGCAGGTGCACTTGCGCGTGGGCTGGAGCGTGCGGCCGTTCGACTTCGAGCAGTTCGAGAACTTCTACGACCTGCGCTGGATCCTGGAGCAGGCGTCGGTGACGCGGCTGTGCGAGATGCAGGAGCGCGAAGGCCTCGCCACGCTCAAGCGCATCTGGCTCGTGCCGCAAGGCGAGCGCCTCGCGGACCCGAAGGAAGTGTCGGGCCTCGACGAGTCCTTCCATTCGACGCTGGTCGCATGCGCCGGCAACCCCGAAGTCGCGCGCTGCCATCGCGAGGTCACGGAGCGGATCCGCATCATCCGCCGCCTCGACTTCACGCAACCTTACCGGATCGACAAGACGTACGACGAGCACGCGCAGATCCTGCGCGCCATCATCCGCCGCCGCGCTGACGAGGCGAACCGGCTGCTGCGCTCGCACATCGAGGCGAGCAAGGCCGAGGTGCGCAAGATCACGCTGCACCGGCTGTTCACCGCGCGGGGCGTGGTGCGGTAGCGGCAGGGCCTGCGCCGGCGGCGCCGATTTGCGCCCACACCCCGGCATGCGATCATGCGGCCAGGTACCCCATTCGAGCTGCGCACCATGGCGGGTCTGGCGTCGGGAAGTCGCGGCTGGATCGCTCCAGCCCTGGCAATGGCTGTCCTGGCGGCGCTGTTCATCGGCGCCACGCGGGTAAAACCGCAAGGCGACTGGCTCGCGCTCAGGATCCAGGAACTCGAGCGCGCCGCGCCCGCGAACCCGCCCCGCTCGATCGTCGCGACGCGCTACCGCGGCCAGCGTGTGTACTTCGTCGCGCGACGTTGCTGCGATTTCCCGAGCGCGCTCTACGCCGCCGATGGTCGCTTGCTCTGTCACCCGGACGGCGGGTTCATCGGCCGGGACGAGCGCTGCGCGGACTTCCAGCTGCCGGGGCCCGATGCCGAGGTCGTGTGGGTCGATCCGCGGGCGGTGCCATGATCAACAGGCTGCCATGCGATGGCCGGCGGCCGGCTTCGGCATCCGGCTAATGCCCGCCGCGGCGGGCGTCCAATTCCTTGCGCGTTCCGGTCGCCCCGCAACTATCACAGCGGAATCGTTCAAGCCAACGATGGACCGCCCAATCCGCCATCAATCCCAGCACGATCCACGCGAGCGTCCAGTCCCATGTCACGCCAACCCGGATGCCCATCGCGACCGCCAGAATGGCGACGGAGACGGCGGCCAGGTCGAAAAGGCAACCCCAGCCGGTCCGATCGAGATAGCTGACCTCGAGGGCAACCATGTGCCCGTGGCCGTACGGGCACTCGGGACGCGAGAAGAGGCGGCGTACGACCGTCATCATCCACAGAGACGCATCACGGGGCACATTATGGTGCGCAAAAACGAACGGCCCCGCTCGGGGAGCCGTCGTGTGCTGGATGGTGGAGGTGGGCGGAATCGAACCGCCGTCCGGAAGACCTCTACAGTCGGGACTACATGCTTAGTCTCGTCATTGTGCTCTCGCCAACGACCCGCTGACGGACAGGCGGATCGCCAACCAGCCACCTTGCTTTAGCGCCTCGCCCAAGTGGCCCGGGCGGACGCGATCACTCTAGATGTCCTTGCCGTGAACCGGTCGTTGCCGACTAATTCACCCGGTCCGAGTGCAAACCGGTGCAAGGTCCGGCGGGCTTAAGCCGCCAGAGCGTACGTTTCGTCGTTCGCAGTTAAGTTTGCGATTGCTCGGGTTTTACGAGGACAAGCGCCTCGGCATGCCCCGCGCTGCTTCAATACCCCCGTCGAGACCAGTGCACCCCCGATGAAGTCGAAGCGCGCTCACCGATTGTTACAGCGAGCGTGCGCGAAAGTGATATGTTAGCACCGGCGTAACGGCAACTTCCGCCCGCGCCTCCACGAGCGTCAGATATCGGTGCTCCACACCGCGAAATCAAGCTTCACGCGCATCCGCAGCGGGGTCGGGCACGTTTGTGCTGGCGCGCTGGCCGCGGGCCTTGCCGTTACCATCGCGCTGCCGGCGCCGGCCGAGACGCCACCCGGTGCGCCCGTCGTCACGGCCGTGCCGCAACTGGACCTCGACCGCTACATGGGCAACTGGTACGAGATCGCACGGCTGCCCAACCGCCACGAAGACGCCTGCGCGCGCGATGTCGTCCACCGCTACCAGCGCCGTTCTGAAACCGCCGTCGGCGTGACGAGTATCTGCCGGCGCAGCGATGGGGAGGAAGCGCGCGAATACAACGTTGCGCGCGTGCGCGACGTGACGTCGCACGCGCGGCTGGAGATACGCCACGCGCCGTCGGCCCTCGGCTGGCTGCCGTTCGTGTGGGAAGACTACTGGGTGCTGGAGATCGGCGCCGCGTACGACGTGGCGCTCGTCGGCGACCAGGATCACGCAACGCTGTGGATCCTGTCGCGCACGCCATCGCTGGACCGGGCGCGCTACGTCGCACTCGTATCCAAGGCGGCCGCGCTCGGCTACGACACGCGCAAGCTGATCGAGGTGCCGCAAGGCGCACCCGCCAACGCGGCGACGCCCGCGCCGCGCTAGGCGGGCGGGCGTCGCCATGCAGCCCGGCGGACTTCAGTCCTTGATGCCCTGGAGCAGCGAGTTCATGTCCTCGGCGTGTTCCTCTTCCACCGCGAGGATGTGTTCCAGCATCCGCTTGGTGGTCGTGTCGCGATCGCCGATGTAGTTGATCATCTCGCGGTAGCTCTCGATCGCCACGCGTTCCGCGATCAGGTCCTCGCGTACCATCTCGCGCAACGACGTGCCGGCGACATACTCGGAATGGCTGCGCGATGCCAGTCCCTCGGGATCGAGGTCCGGCTCGCCTCCGAGCTGGCAAATACGCTCCGCGATCTCGTCGGCGTGCTCCTGCTCCTCGCCCGCATGCTCGAGGAATTCCGCTTTCACCGAGTCAGACGCGATGCCCTGCGCCATGAAGTAGTGGCGTTTGTAGCGAAGCACGCAGACGATCTCGGTGGCCAGCGCCGCGTTGAGCAGGGCAACGACCTTGTCGCGATCGGCACCGTAGTTGGGAGTCACCGCCCCTTCGTCGATGTGCTGACGTACGCGCTCGCGCAGCGCCTTCACATCCGACAGGAATCCGGACTCCTGGGGGGCGGCAGGCGCGCGACCGTTCCCGGACGTCGGGGCGGATTTGCGGGCCTGGGTGGCAGTCTGGGCAGGCATGCGATTCCTTTCCGGCTTCCGCATCACGCTTTCCGCACGAGGCTGATGACGAACGTGATCGCGGCGATGATCAGGAACAGGAAGAACAGGACCTTGGCGATTTCCGTGGCGCCGGCGGCGATGCCGGTAAAGCCGAAGACCGCGGCGATGATCGCGATGACGAAGAAGATGACGGCGTATTGCAACATGGTCGACTCCTCTGGAGTGGGGTGGGTGGCGAAACGCATGGCTAATTGCAGCGTCCGTGCCACGCAGCACGACGAATAATTCCGTCGTGCGATCAGTGACTTGCATCAGCGGCGCCGCCCAGGTGCCGTGGCCCGCACGCAAGCCTTTCCAGCCCGAACTGCAAAGGCGTGCAACGAGGTACTGCGGTGTCCTACACGGCAATCGGCGAACACCTGTCCAGCCGTGCGCGCGCGTGGCGTGACGATGTTGACCTGATCGTCATGGAGGCACTTATGGCACTCACACGTACTTCATCGCTACGCGACGTTTCTGCTCGCGACGTTGCAACCGCGCTGTTGGTGGCGGGCGCGTCCGCAGGCGTCGCCTGGTTGCTGCAGACCGGATTGGGACGTTATCGCACGCACAGGCGTGCGCGGCAGAAAGCCGAGCGCAGCGACGCCGTCGCGCAATGGGAAGGCGAAGGGGGCAATACCGCGCCCGGCCATCCCGCGCTGACGCGCGCGGTGTCGCCGGCCCGCCACCAGACGCACTGACGCCTGCGCAGCAAACGCACGCCGCAATCACGCTATAGTGGCGGCGTGCAATCCCGTACCGATGCCGCGCGACCGGAGCGTCCGTTCAGCCTGCCGCTGAGGGTCGCGTTTCCGCTCGCGCTGGGCATCATCATCTCGGTCGGCATCCTCGCCTTTTCCGAGATCGGGTCGCGCGAGCTCGAACAGGTCGTGCACTCGCATTCGACGGCGCTGGAGATGCAGGCGTCGCTGTACGAGTTGCTCGGTCTCGTCACCGATGCGGAGACCGGCCAGCGCGGCTACATGCTCACCGGCAAGCAGGAATACCTGGAGCCGTATCGCCAGGCCCAGGCGCGGCTGCCGGAGCGCTACCAGCGACTGCGTGACCTCGTCGTCGCCAACGGCACCGACGAGCAACGTGCGCAGGTCGGGCGCATCAATGCGCTGATCGGGCGCAAGCTCGGCGAAATCGAGGCCACGATCGCGCTGTACGACCGCAGCGGCCGCCAGGCCGCGTTCGAGCTGATGGACACCGGCATCGGGCGGCAGGCGATGGAAGACCTGCGCGCCGAGGTGACGTCGCTCGCGGCCAAGCAGCTCACCCAGATGAACCAGTCGGCGAACCGCTGGCGGCACGACATCGACTTCGCGCGGTTCTCGGTGCAATGGCTGACGGCGTGCACGATCGCGCTGCTCGCGATCGTGTGGCTGCTCGCGCGCCGCGAAGTACGGCTGCAGGTGGAGCGCCGGCGGCTGTTGGCGACCGAAAGCGAGCGCCTCGAGCGCGAAGTACGCGAGCGTACGGCGGAGCTCACCGAGCTTTCGTCGCACCTGCAAACGGTGCGCGAAGAGGAAAAGTCCCGCCTCGCGCGCGATATCCACGACGAGCTGGGCGGCATTCTGGTCAGCGCCAAGATGGACATCTCGGGCGTCGCGCAGGCGCTCAAGGATCGGGATCCCAAGCTGACCGCGCGCCTCGAGCGCGCGGCCGCGGCACTCGACGACGGCGTGTCGGTCAAGCGCCGTATCATCGAGGACCTGCGGCCTACGCTGCTGGACAATCTCGGCCTGGGCCCGGCCATCGACTGGCAGGTCAACGAGGTATGCAAGCGCGCGGGCTTGCGGTGTTCGCTCGATGTCCCGGACGACATGACGCAAATGCCGCCGGACGTGGCCATTGCGCTCTACCGGATCGTGCAGGAAGCCCTGACCAACATCGTGAAATACGCGGGCGCCAAGCTGGTCAGTGTCACGCTGGTACGCGACGAGGACGGCGTGGAGCTCGCGATCTCGGACGACGGCGTAGGCCTGCCGCGCACCGCGACGCACGATCGACTGTCGCACGGGATTGCCGGCATGCGGCAGCGCGTACGCCAGTTCGCGGGCGAGTTTCGTATCAGCGGGGAACCGCACCAAGGCACGCACATCAACGTGCGGATTCCCTTGCCCAAGGCCGAAGCAGGCAAGTCGGGCGAGGCTTCGCTCGCCCACTGACGCGCCAGTCAGCGACGCCCGCCGACGATCCACCCCAGCGCGAATCCCAGCGCGGCCGCCTGCGCGACGGCGCCCCACGGGTTGTCGCGCACATAGCCATCCGCCGCGCGTACCGCGCGCTCGCTGCGCATCCCGACGACATCCGCGACTTCCGCGAGCGCGTCCTGCAGCGCTACGAAGCGCTCACGCAACGCGGCCACGGAATCGTCGAGCCGGTACGCCGAGGAGTCGGCGGCGACGTTGTGCATCAGCGCGCGGCCTTCATCGACCAGCGATGCGAGTTGGGCGGAACCATCGTCGTCCGCACGGATGCGGCGCCGGCGCGGCGGGTCGTCAGAGGTGTTCATGGTCATTCTCCACAACAGAAGGCGACCGGCCCCGCGGCTGCGGGCCCGGTCGCCGTCAATCGCGCCGCCCCAAGCTGCGGCGGCACACGGCGTCCGCGAATTATGACTTGCCGTAATGCATCTTCGCGGACTTGACGCATTGGTCCTTCGCGTCGCCGGCCAGCGAGTCGCAACGCTCGACCGCCAGCTTGTAGTTCGCGTCGTTCTTGTCCTCGTTGGCATCGCGCTGCGCCGCCATCGTCTTCTTCGACGCATCCTGCTGCGACTCCGTGGCTACCTTGTCGACCTTGGCGTCCGCCTTGCCCTTCACTTCCGCGGCCTTGGCTTGCTTGACGCAGACGTCCTTCGGGTTGCCGGACAAGTCGTCGCACTTCTCCTTGGCGACGTCGTACGTCGCCTCGACGCGGGCGACACGCGCATCGTAGCGCGCTGACGGCGTCGCCTTGTACGCAGCTTCGGCATCCGCGATCGCGACGTCGCGCTTGCCCTTCGCCTCGGCTTCGCACACGTCCTTGGCATTGCCGGACATCGATTTGCAGCCGTCGATGTCCGTCTTGTAGACGGCCTTGGCATGGTCCTTGGCCGCGTTGTAGGCGTCCTTCGTCGTGCCTTCCGCGTGTGCGGTGAGCGCGAAGCCTGCGGCAGCCATCAGCGCGAGCACGAGACGGCTGGTATTGCGGGACCGGGACGGGACAACGTTCATTGCGATCTCCTTGAAAGGTTGTTGCGCCCGCAATCGGGCGCGGCACTCCCCACCTATCGCAATCGACATGCCAGTCAAAATATTCATTGATAACAGCTACTTACACGTGTACACCGGTGTACGCCCCGTAACCCGGGAAGTATTCCGCGCAAGGCTTGCAAACGATGTGATGCTTCGTCTGACGCGCGGGCTCCACACCGCTCGACGCGTGCTCAGGCCGTCGTTGCCTGGCGACGCGCCGGCGTCGCGAGGTCGGGCGCGACCGGGCGTCCGGGACGCGAGCCGTCGCTCAGGAACTCGTGCAACGGCTCCAGCGCCTGGATGCGGCTTGCGATGCTGCGCACGATCGCGATCAGCGGCGCACCGAGCAACAGGCCCCAGCCACCCCACAGCCATCCGAAGAACAGCACGGCGACGAACACGGCCACCGGATTCATGTTCGACGCCCGGCCCTGCAGCCAGTTCTGCAGGAACAGCCCGATGATCGCGGCGAGCACCGCCGTCGCGCCGAGCACGGCGGCCACCATCGCCAGCGTGCCGAACTGCAGCATCGCGACGGTGCCCATGACCGCGAGGACGAACACGATGCCCACGTAGGGAATGAAGTGCAGCACGGCGGAGATCGCCGCCCACAGCGCAGGTCGCTCGACGCCCAGCGCCGCGAACGCGCCCCACAGCGCGAAACCCAGCGCGACGTTCGTCACCGTCATCACGAGCAGATAACGCTGGATCTGGTGGTCGATCTCGTCGAGGATCTGCACGGTGATCCGGCGCTCGGCCAGCGAGTGCGCGGCAACGTGCAGGAGCTTGCGCCGGAACGTGTCGCCGGACGCCAGCAGGAACAGCGTGATCGTCAGTGCGACGCCGATCGTCGACAGCACGCCGAGCGCGTTGATGCCGTTGGTGGCCAGCCGGTCGACCAGGTCGGGTCCGGCTGTGGGCGGCGGCGTCGCCGGCGCGGGCTCGCCGGACACTTCGGTGGCCGCCTTCTTGAGCTCGGCGGCCGCTTCCTTGACGTGGACGATTGGCGAGCGCCCGCCGCTCGACGCGAGCTCCCGCAGGCGCACCCGCAACGTGTGTGCCGCCGACGGCAGGTCGGCGAGCGCGCTCGTCGCCTGGTCGCGCAACGCATAGACACCCCCTGCCAGCAACCCCACCAGCGCCACGATGACGAGGACGGCGGCAGCGCCTTCAGGGATGCGCAGCGAGCGCAACGCGTTGACGATCGGACGCAACGCGTACGCCCCGAAGATGCCAAGCACCACCGGCAGCACGAAATCCTGCGCGAGCTTGGCCGCGGCCACCGACGCGAGGACCGCGAGGGTGATGAGGGCCGCTTCGGCGCGTCGCGCGCGCCGGAGGGCGGCGATCGTTTCGCTCATCGGACGCGTTGGCATGGCAGAGGGGTGACCGGGCGGCCGATGGCGAGGCGGCCAGCCGCGCGTGGCGCGACCGGCCTAAGGGCGACGGATCAGTTGGGCTTGGCCTTGTCCGCGGCCTTCTCCACGGCGCCGCCGGCCGCCTTCACGTCCTTGCCGGCGCCTTCGACGGTGTTGCAACCGACGAGCGTAACCAGCGAAGCGAGCGCGGCGGCGGTGAGCAGTTGCTTGGTGAGCGAGTTCATGGTGGTCTCCTTGTGGTGGGTGGTGAAAGTCGTTGCGTCGCGTCGTCGCTACGATCCAGGGCCGGGTCAGCGCGCGACGCTTCGCGCATCGGCCATTTCCTCGAGCACGTTCCGCACGCGGTCGTACTCGCGAGACTTGTCGAAGAAGTAGTCGGCGCCAAGCGCGAGGCTGCGGTCGCGATACTGCGGAATCGCGTAATTGGTGAGCACGATGACCTTCGCACCGTCCGGCCGCCCGTCCGAAAGCGCCTTCAGCACCCCGAGCCCCGTTCCCTGCTTAAGCTGCAGGTCCAGGATCACCGCATCCCATGCGCCGGACGACAGCGCGGCCACCGCGGAGGTCTCGCTGTCCGCTTCGCCGACGACTTCGATGCGGCCGGTCGCCGTCAACGACTCGACCAGCCGTTCGCGGATGATCGGGGAGTCCTCGACGAGCACGACACGCAACGTAGTTGCGGACTTCATCGGGTATCCCCGCGTAGAAAGTTGGGCGTACGTTTCCATTGCAACCGGCCGGACATGGTGGGACGGGCTCGAGGCGCCGGCTACTCGATCAGGTGGTTCTTGATCGCGTAGTACGTAAGATCGGCGTTGGTCTTCATGCCCATCTTCTCGAGCACGCGCGAGCGGTAGGTGCTCACCGTCTTCACCGACAGGAACAGCTCGTCGGCGATCTTGGAGACGGGCGTACCGCCGGCGAGCTTGGTGAAGATCTGGAACTCGCGTTGCGACAGCTGCGCGTGCAGCGGCGCCTCCATGTCGCCGGAGACGCCGTCGGCCAGCACCTGCGCCAGGTTGGGGCTGACGTACTTGCGCCCGCGCACGGCGGTGCGGATGGCGCCGACCAGTTGCGTGGAGGCCGCCTCCTTGTTCACGTAGCCGGAGGCACCGGCGCGCAGCAGGTTCACCGCGTACTGCTCCTCGGCGAAGCCGGAAAGCATCAGTACCGGCAGGTCCGGCTTGGCGTGCTTGATCGCCTTCAGCGTATCGATGCCGTTCTTGTCCGGCATCGAGATGTCGAGCAGCACGATGTCGTAGTCGCCGCCGCGGACCAGCGCGATGCATTCGCTGCCGGTGGATGCCTCGCCGGTGACTTCCATGTCGACCTGGTCGGCGATGAACTGCTTGAGGCCGGCGCGCACGATGGCGTGGTCGTCGGCAATGAGGAGTCGGATCATCGTGGGCGCCGTTGCAGTACGGAAGGAAGCTGGAACCGCGGTATCAAAGTGCTTTGCCAGTGTCGTCATGATAGGCGGAGAGGCGGTTGTAGAGGGTCTTGAGGCTCACGCCGAGCATTTCCGCGCATTGGCGCTTGTTGCCGCGGCAATGGTCGAGCGTGGCGTGGATGGCCTTGCGCTCCATCTCCGCGAGCGACGTCCCGATCGGGAACTCGAGCGTCTCGCCCGCGGCGTGGCCGGACGCGAGGCCGCCGAGGTTCAGCTCGACGACGTCGTCGGCCATGATGAACGCGCGGTGCACGGCGTTGCGCAATTCGCGGACGTTGCCGGGCCAGGCGTGCCGGCGAATGGCTTCGACCGCGGTGCGCGCCAGGCGCTTCGACGTGCCGTCCCGCGCGTTCAGTTCGCGCAGGAAGACCTCGGCAAGGAGTTCCGCGTCGCCGTCGCGCGCGCGGAGCGGCGGCAGGTGGATGGGGAACACCGCGAGCCGGTACATGAGATCCTCGCGCAACGCCTGCCCGCGCACGGCGTCGCCCAGCACGCGATTGGTCGCGGCGACGATGCGCACGTTCGCGACGAGCTCGCGGTCGCCGCCGATGCGCATGTAGCGCCCGGTCTCGAGCACGCGTAGCAGGCGCACCTGCATGTCCGGCGCCATCTCGGTGATCTCGTCGAGGAACAGCGTCCCGCCGGCCGCGCGTTCGAAGCAACCCTGGTGCTGCCGGTTGGCACCGGTGAACGCGCCCTTCTCGTGGCCGAACAATTCCGCTTCGATCAGGTTGGACGGGATGGCGCCGCAGTTGATCGCGACGAACGGGCCGTCCGCACGCTCGGACAGGTCATGGATCGAATGCGCGACCAGCTCCTTGCCGCAACCCGACTCGCCGGTGATCAGCACGGTGGCGTCGGTCGGCGCAACGCGCGCGATCATCGCGAACACGTTCTGCATCGCGGGCGCATTGCCGTACAGCCGACCGAAGCGCGCAGGAGCGGGGCGCGACGCAGCCCGGTTGGCGGCGGCGATCGGCAGCGCGACGATGTTGTCGGCGAGGTCGGTGGTGCTGCGGTGCTCCATGCGCGTACGGTCCGGATGCGAGGGATGTCGGCATCTTAGGAACGCCGCGCCCTGCCACGCATCGGCCCGCGGTGGATTCGCCTGTCGTCTTTTGTCCTACGGCGTCTCGCGGTCCTTCTTGCGTTGCATCGCCTCGCGATACAGCGCGTCGCGCGGCGCGCCGGTCATCCGCGCCACGACGTGCGCCGCGCGCGCAGGGGGGAGTTCCTCGATCAGTGCGGCGAGCCAGGCGGAGGCCTCGGCACGCGCGGCATCGGATGCGGCCGTGGCTGCCGGCGGCGCGTCGACGACGAGCACGAATTCGCCGCGCTCGCGATGGGGATCGGCAGCAAACCACGCGTCCGCATCCCCCAGCGGCAACGCGACGATCTGCTCGAACGCCTTGGTCAGCTCGCGTGCGACGACCAGCACGCGCGTCGGACCCAGGAGGCGCGCGAGATCGGCGACGGTTGCGCGCACGCGGTGTGGCGCTTCGTAGAACACCAGCGCCCAGGGCAGCGCCGCGAGCGCGCCGATCTCGGTCTCGCGCGCTGCGGCCTTCGCGGGCAGGAAGCCGACGAACAGGAAGCGCTCCGCCGCAAGGCCCGCAACCGACAGCGCGGTCGCCACCGCCGACGGGCCCGGCACGGGAACGACCGGCAGGCCGGCGTCCCGCACCGCCTGGACGACGCGCGCACCGGGGTCGCTGATCCCGGGCGTCCCCGCGTCGGTGACCAGCGCCACCCGCCGCCCGGCACGCAGCGCGGCAATGACGTCCGCCGCCCGCGCCACCTCGTTGTGCGCGTGCAACGCCCGTGCGCGTGTCGTGATGCCGTGCCGCGCGAGCAATACGGCCGACACTCGCGTGTCCTCCGCGTAGATGTCGTCCGCGGCCGCGAGCACGTCGAGCGCGCGCAACGTGATGTCCCGCAAATGCCCGAGCGGCGTGGCCACCACATATAATGCGACCGCGATGCCGCCGGCACCGCCGCTTCCGCGCTCACCGCGCTCGTCCAATGGGCCCCTTCCCGCCGCTGCGTTCCCGTCATGCGTTGACATTCGTGCGCCGGGTCGCGGCATGGATGCTCGGCGCGGCCGCGGCATTCTGCGCCGCCGCCCCGATGCCGACAAGCCAGCCGGCCCTTGCGCTGACCGGCACGCCTGGCGCGCTGGTGGTGCCGGATCTTCCGCCCCCCGCGTCGTCGCCGCAGCCGCGGCGCGACGGACCCGACATCGCGCTGATCCTGCCGCTCGCAGCCACCGACTATGCACGCGCGGCCGAAGCCGTGCGCGACGGCTTCCTCGACGCGGCGGACGCCGCGAACGCACGCGCGAGCGTGATCGTCGTCCCCCACGGCGAAGACGACACGCTGGCCGCGTTCGCCAAGGCCACGAGCCAGGGCGCGCGGGTGATCGTGGGCCCGCTCGTCCGCGACAACCTCAAGGCCGTCGCCACCGCCCATCTCGCGCTGCCGGTGACGCTTGCGCTGAACCAGCTGGACGACGGCACGCCACTGCCGCCGTCGGTCTACACGCTCGCGCTTGCCATCGAGAGCGACGCCCGCGTGATTGCACACCGGGCCCACGACGACGGCGTGCGCGACGTGGCGATCGTGTCGAGTGGCACGCCGCTGATGAAGCGCTTCGCGTCCGCCTTTGCCGCCGAGTGGATCCTCGCGGGTGGCGCCGCGCCGCGCGCGTTCGCGTTCGACGCGTCTCCCGACGGGCTCGCGGCGCTGCGTCGCGACATGGACAAGGTACCCACGATCGACGCGGTCGTCATCGCCGTCGAGGGCAGCGACGCGGCGCTCGTCAAGTCCTTCCTGCCGCGCGTGCAGGCGTATGCCAGCGGCCAGGTCTACCAGCGGCAGCCCCCCGCGGCGTTGCGCGACCTCGAAGGCGTCCGCATCGTCGATCTGCCGTGGATCGTGGACCCGGATGCGCCCGCGCTTGCGTCGCTGCCGCATCGCGCGCTGGGCAGCGTGGGCCTCGACCGGCTCTACGCGCTGGGCCTTGACGCGTTCCGCATGGCACGCGCGTTCGTCCCCGGCGTGCCCGCGACGTACGCGTTCGACGGTGCCACCGGCCACCTTGCGCTGAAGGACGACCGCCAGGTGAACCGCGAGGGCGAGCTTGCCGTATTCCAGGCGGGCAAGCTCGTGCCACTGGTGCCGTGAGCCCGCAACGCGCTCCGTCGACCACGGAGCGCGACGCGGCGCGCAAGGCTGCCGGCGCCGCGGCCGAAGCGCTGGCCGCCCGCTTCCTCGAGGCGCGCGGCCTCGCGATCCTGCGCCGCAACCTGCGTACTCGCTTCGGCGAGATCGACCTCATCGCGCGCGACGGCGACACGCTCGTGTTCGTCGAGGTCCGCCTGCGGCGCGGGCGCGCGTTCGGTGGCGCCGCGGCCAGCATCACGCCGGCCAAGCGGCTGCGGCTCGTCCGCAGCGCGCGCAGCATCCTGGCGCGAATGCGCCGCGAGCCACCGTGCCGGTTCGACGCGGTGCTGCTCGATGCATTGGAAGACGGGCGCATCGACTGGCAGCGCAACGTGATCGAGCTCGGGTGACGGCGGCCTACCGCGAACGGTCGCGCTAGAATCGCGGCATGGATCGCGTCACGCGGATCGGCGAGCACTTCGCCGCGCATGCGGCACTCGTGCAGGCCAGCGCCGACGCGCTCGGGTCGACGCTCGCGCGCGCCGCCGACGTCCTGACCGAATGCGTGCTGGCCGACGGCCGCATCCTTGCATGCGGCAACGGGGGGTCGGCGGCCGATGCCGCCGCGTTCGCCGCCGAACTCGTCGGCCGCTTCGAACGCGATCGCCCCGAGCTTCCCGCGCTCTCGCTCGCGTCCAACCCCTCCGTGCTGACGGCCGCGCAGGAAGGCGGCGCGGCCGACCAGGTGTTCGCCAGGCAGCTCCGTGCGCTGGGCAGCAAGGGCGACGTGCTGGTCGCGCTGTGCGCCAGCGGCAACACTGCGAACATCGTCGCGGCGCTGGGGGCCGCGCGCGAACGCGAGATGCGCGTCGTGGCGCTGACCGGCGCCGGCGGTGGCCGCGTCGGTGAACTGCTGGCCGCCGGCGATGTCCACGTGTGCGTGCCGCACGAGCGTGCTTCGCGCGTACGCGAGATGCACGTGCTGGCACTCAACTGCCTGTGCGATGCCATCGACCACACGCTGCTCGGCGACGACGAATGACAGGATCCCGCGTCGCGCGACCCCGTCGCGCGGACCGGCCCACCCTCGAGGAGAAACCATGACGTTCGAGACCCTCCGCCGTGCGCTGCTCGGCACCACGCTCGCCGCGCTGGCCGCAGTCCAGCTGACCGGCTGCGTCCCGGTAGTCGTCGCCGGCGCCGCGGCCGGCGCAGCACTCGTCGCGACGGACCGGCGCTCGGCCGGTGCGCAGCTCGACGACCAGACGATCGAGACCAAGGTCGCGGCCGCGGTCACGGCCAAGTATGGCGACACCGTGCACGTCAACGTGACGAGCTTCAACGGCATCGTGCTGCTGACGGGCGAGACGCCGAGCTCGATGGAGCGCAGCGACATCGAGCAGATGACGCGTTCCACCGAACGCGTGCGCAGCGTCGTCAACGAGATCGTCATCGCGCAGCCGACGCCGATGTCGTCGCGGACCAACGACACGTACATCACCGCCAAGGTCAAGACGCGCTTCGTCGAGGCCAACCGCTTCCCTGCGAATTACGTGAAGGTCGTCACCGAACGCCAGGTCGTCTACCTGATGGGCATCGTGACGCACCAGGAAGGCGATGCTGCGGCCGAGATCGCGTCGACGACGACCGACGTCGTGCGCGTCGTCCGCGTGTTCGAATACGCGCAATGACGGCACCAGGCCGCCCGTTGCCGGCGCCGCCGCGCGCCGCCGGCAAGGTGGCCAGCGCCGCCGATGCGCTTGCGCGGATCGCGGCACTGCCGCGTCCGCTCGTGTTCACCAACGGCGTGTTCGACGTGCTGCATCGCGGCCACGTCGCCTATCTCGAGGACGCCCGCGCCCTCGGCGCGTCGCTGGTCGTCGCCGTCAACACCGATGCCTCGGTACGGCGGCTGGGCAAGGGCGACGACCGGCCACTCAACACGCTCGACGACCGGATGGCCGTGCTCGCTGCGCTCGCCGCCGTCGACCTGGTCGTGCCGTTCGCCGACGATACCCCGCGGGAGCTGATCGTCGCCGCGATGCCGGACGTGCTGGTCAAGGGTGGCGACTACACGGCCGCGACGACCGCAGGCGCGGCGGAGGTCATCGCGGCGGGCGGCCGCTTCGAGGCGATCCCGTTCACGCATGATCGGTCGACGACGGCACTGGTACGGCGGATCCGGGGCACCCCGCGCTGACATGCCGCATCGGCGTGGTGACGGCGCGAGCGTCCTATAATGGCCGCATGGATTCCGAGACCCCGGCCCACGACCGCGAAGTCGACGCGCGTGGGCTCAACTGCCCGCTGCCCATCCTGCGCACCAAGAAGACGCTGAACGACATGCAGAGCGGGCAGGTCGTCCGCGTGCTGACGACCGACCCGGGCAGCGTCCGCGACTTCGAGGCCTTCACGCGCCAGACCGGCAACGCGCTGATGGCGCAAGGCGAAGCGGACGGCGGCTTCTGGTTCCTGCTGCGCCGGCGTTGACCGCGCGCGCTCCGCCGCCACCCTCCTCCCGGTCCGCGGTCCGCGCACGCCGATGAGTGCCGCGCTGCTGCTGGTTCCGGATTTCCTGCTGATCGCGTTCGGCGCGTGGCTGCGCCATCGCCCGGCCTACCCCGCCGCCTTTTGGGTAGGCCTCGAACGGCTCGTCTACTTCGTGCTGTTCCCGGCACTGCTGTTCCTGTCACTTGCAAGTGCGCAACAGCCGCTTGCGAGCGCCGCGCTGCCGATTGCCGTGATCGTCGCCGCGACGGCGGCCGCCGTGCTACTCGCAGCGCTGGCCGGCCCCGTGTTGCGCCTGCCGAAGCCGATGTTCGGCGCCGCGTTCCAGTGCGCGTTCCGCTTCAACACCTACCTGATCCTCGCCGTGGCGAGCCGCCTCGGCGGCAACGACGCCGTGGCGCTGGCGAGCGTACTGGTCGGCGTGCTCGTGCCGCTCGTGAACGTCGCGGCCGTCGTCGCGCTGGCCGAACGCCGCGTCGGCACGCTGCTGCGCGAGCTCGCGCGCAACCCGCTGATCATCGCGACCGTCGCGGGCCTCGCATGGCACGCGGCCGGCCTCGCGCTGCCGGACCTGACGGCGCACGTGCTGAAGCTGCTCGCGACGACCGCCCTTCCGCTCGGGCTGCTCGCCGTCGGCGCCGCATTGCGTCTCGAGCGCGACGCGATGCCGCTCGCCGCCCTCGCGTGGTTCCACACGATCAAGCTCGTCGTGCTGCCGGCCATCGCGTGGGCGCTCGCGCGTTACGCGGGCCTCGCGCCGCTGCAGGTGCAGATCGTCGTGCTCGTCGCCTGCGTGCCGACGGCGACCAGCGCCTACATCCTCGCCGTGCAGATGGGCGGTGACGGCCGCGCGGCGGCATGGCTGATCACCAGCGGGACGCTGCTCGCGATGGTGACGATGCCGGTCTGGCTGGGGATGCTCGGCGTCGCGCCCTGACGCATTGCCGGCACGCAAGGGCCCGGCGGCCCATCGGCACTGGCTTGCGCTCAGCGCACTCCGCGCAAGCCGAGGCAGCGCGCCGCCGCCGCAGCGTCGGCGGCGAGCGCGGAGTCGGCCGGGACCGCCAGCACGGCGTCGGCGCGAGGATAGTGCGCCAGCACGCGCAACGCGCCGACCGAGGCTTCGACCGCGTTCAGCGAACGCGCGAGCTGGGGCTCGACCGTCTGCGGCAGGTAATACGCGTCGAACCCGGGCCGGACGCCGCCCCGGTCGACTGCGGCGAGACGCGGCACGGGCAGGTGCGTACGGTAATAGTTGGCCGCGGGCTCCAGTTCCCACGGCACCGACACCCGATACGACGCGGGCCGCGGATGTGCCGCGAACAGGCATTCGAGGTCCGTCATCGCTTGTCGCGTGTCGGCGTCGAAGCGCCAGGCGGCGGTCGTGTCGAACGTGATCGTGCGGAGCTGCGGCACCAGCGCCAGCACGCACGCCATACCGGCGACCGCGCGCACGAGACGCGGCGCGCCGGACTGCCGCGCCCACAGGCCGGCGACGGCTGCGCACACGAGCACGAACAGGGGCACCAGCGAGGTGGCGCGCCGGCCGGACAGGTAGCCGGCCCCGAACCACGCGTGCTGGACGACACTCAACGCGCACGCGCCCACCAGCAGCGCACCGACGATCGCCGCATCGCGGACGACGGGCCCGGCCAGCGACGACGATGGCCGAGCCCGAGCTCGCCACAGCAGTAGCCCCAATGCCGCGGGGACAAGGAATGCTGCATACGCCACGACCGGCGCGATCGACGCGACGCCCGGCCCCAGCGAGAGCGCGACGGTACCGCGCAGCGTATCCGCGACGAACGACGTCAGTCCTTCGGTGGACAGCAGCCCGAGCGAGCGCAACACGACGACCTGGTTGACGACGATCGGTGCGACCGCCAGCGTCGTCACGAGCGACGGCAGCAGGCACGTGCCGAGCTGGGGCCAGGTCGCTCGGCCCGCACGACGCTGCGACACGGCGTTCGCAAGCAACACGCCCCAGGCGATCGTCCAGTACAGGATAAAGGTGAGATGAGCGAGCGTCGCCAGACCGAACAGCAGCGTTGCGCGTGTCGCCGGCGGGCGGGCAAGCGGCCGCTCGTCCGCGCGCAGCAGCCAGTACACGCCCCAGCACAACAGCGCGATGCCGAGGCCGTAGCCGCGCGCCAGCGACATCGCCTCGAGCACCGGGGGATTCAGGACGGCGACGGCGAGCAGTGCAACGAGCAGCCAGCCGTCGACGAAGCGCCGCAGCAGCATCGCCATCGCGATGCCGTAGAACGCACCCGCGACGACGGCCGGCAGCCGGAGTGTCCATTCGTGCTCCCCGAAGAGCCAGATGCCGGGGCGCACGACCAGCGAGTAGAGCAGGTGGTTGTTGTCGGGCAGGCCGTGGGTCGTGAACCACAGGACGCGTGACGTCGGCGCGTGCATGCTCGCGCGCAGCGCGGTCGCCTCGTCATGCGTGATCGACACGAGCACGGCGCGCAGGAGCGCGATGGTCGTCGCTACGGCGAGCAGCGCGCCGACGGCAAGGCGCACGTCGCGCCGCGCAGCGCTCATTGGCAGGCCGCGACCCGCTACTTCCGATACCGCGCGAGGAAGTCCGCGACGATGCCCTTCTGCGAGCGCGCGATCGCGGCGTCGAGCTCGGGGTCGCCCGGGTCGTACTGCTTGGCCTTGCGGAACGCGGCGATGGCGTCCTGGTGATAGCCCTGTGCCTGCCAGGCCTGGCCCAGGCAGCGGTACGCATCCGGATCCCCGAGGTCGAGGTCCGCCCACGTCCGGCACAGCTCGGCGGCACGCCGCCAGTTGCCCGCGCGCAGCATCCGCGGTCCCTCGACCTTCAGCACCGCGATTTTCGCGCGGCGTTCTGCGAATTGCGCGGCGAGCTCGGGATCGATCGGCGCATCGCTCGCCGACGACGTGGACTCCGGCGCCTTGCCCGCGGCGATCGTGCCGGAAACGGTCTTGTTGGCCGCATTGCCACGGCCGCCGATGATGCTGCCGCCGCCTGCGAAGTTCGACAGCACCTGCGTCGACGGCAGTGCTTCGACGATCGTTGCGCGCGCCCACACGATCGAATCCGCCATCGGCTGGTGCCACGCGACGCCGTACAGCCACAGCATGGCCGCGAGGCCGCACACGCCGGTCATCGCGTTGAGGATGCCCGGGGGGCCGTGCGTGACCAGGCAGTCCTCGGCGAAGTCCCAGTCCGTCTCCTGGTTCTGCGCGACCTTCTCGTAGGCCACGGCGATCAGCACCGGCGCCAGCAGCGGAAAGCCGCAGGCGACACCTTCCCACCACACGCGGAAAGCGCGCGCGAGGCCACGGCGGAAATGCGCCTTGGCGTCACGCCGCGCATAGGCGTCCGAGATCGAGAACTGCAGGTAGACGCCGAACAGCCACTTGCCGGGCGTGGTGCCGAGCGACGCGATCAGCGCAGCCTCGATCGGGATCCACGTCGCGGTGATCAGCACCGGCGCCAGCAGCGGGTGGCCGAGCCAGAATGCCCACTCATCCGGGATCACGCCGGCGCCCTTCAGCTCGGACAGCAACAGCGCCAGCACGAGGCCCCACAGCGCGTAGTCGAACAGCCGCGCGCCCAGCCGATGCCACGGCCGCGGCTCGCTCGTGCGGCCCGACTTCGCGCGCTCGAGCTCGGCCATCCGCAGCTGGAAGATCCAGCTCGCGTCCTCGGCCGGCTGGTTGGTGCCGAGGAACACGCTGCGCTCGCGGCGCCAGTTGAGGATCGCGAGGTCGGTCTGCGGCAGCGACGGCACCGGGGGCGGCGCGCTGCGGCGCCGCAGCCACGCGATCCCATGCACGATGCCGTACACGAGCGTCAGCACGATGAGGCCCAGCGTCAGCCAGACGAGCACCTGCTTGGCGACCAGGATCGCGTCGGCCGGCGTGACCGACACGATCGCCGCGGCGATGAAGGCGCCGAACAGCACGCACAGCAGCACGGTGACGAGCGGCGAGCGGCCGAACGTGGCGACGCGCTCGGTCAGGCCCGGATGGTGCAGGTTCACCTCGGGCTTGGGATCCTCGGCGTCGAGGCCGGTCTCGAGCGGGTCCGCGAGCGCGGCGGCGAGCTTGTCGGCCTCCGCCGCGCCGACGTCCGTCTGCTCGCCGTCGACGGCTACCGCGTTGGACACGACGTGCGCGATCTTCTGCTCGGTGGTGCCGGCGGACAGCGCGAGTTCGTTGTCGTAGCGCTTGCGGCGCTCGTGGTCCGAAAGGATCCGGCTCGCGTGGTTGATGAAGCGCAGCGCTTCCTCGACGTTGCCCTGCCCGTCGCGCGTCTTCGCGTAGTACTTGCGGATGAGCCCGCGCAGCGACGCCCGGACCTCCTCGTCCGAGGCGGCCTGCGGAATGCCCAACGCTTCGTACAGCGTCGCCTTCATCGCGTGCTAGAGGCCAAAACTCCGATTATGCCAATGGAATGTCGGCGCCGTCAGCGGCTCGCGGAAGCAGGTCGCGCGGCTCGCGTGCGGACGCCCATTCAGGCAGTCCGTCGCAAGTTCTGTGCCGGAACGGGGTAGATGCAGCGCCGGCGCCGCCGCACGCAACCAGGCAGCGGCCCAACAAAAAGGGCGGCCACGAGGCCGCCCTTCCGGAGTTGCAGTGCCGGCCGGAGCCGGCCGCCGCGTCGTTACTCCGCCTTGCCGCTGTCGCGGGCCGCAAGCTTCTCGCGGATCCGCGCCGACTTGCCCGAGCGGTCGCGCAGGTAGTAGAGCTTGGCGCGGCGCACGTCGCCGCGGCGCTTGACTTCGATCGAGGCGATCAGCGGGGAGTACGACTGGAACGTCCGCTCGACGCCTTCGCCGCTCGAGATCTTGCGCACCGTGAACGATGAGTTGAGGCCGCGATTGCGCTTGGCGATCACGACGCCTTCGTAGGCCTGGACGCGCTTGCGCTCGCCTTCGACGACGTTCACGTTGACGACGACCGTGTCGCCCGGCGCGAATTCCGGCAGCGTCTTGTTGAGGCGCGCCAGTTCTTCCTTTTCCAGCGTTTCGATGATGTTCATCGTGCTTCCTTCTTGGTTTCGGGTCCCAGAGGTCTCGACGGGGCACCTGCCCCGGACGTGGTGACCGCTTTGTGTTCCTGATACTCCACCAGCAACTGCCTGTCCTCTTTCGTCAGCGCCGCCTGCGCCAGCAGGTCGGGGCGCCGCTCGGCCGTACGGCCCAGCGCCTGCATCCGCCGCCAGCGGCGGATCGCCGCGTGGTTGCCCGACATCAGCACCGCAGGCACGTCGCCTTCGGCGTCCCGCTCGGGCCGCGTGTAGTGCGGGCAATCGAGCAGTCCGTCGACGAACGATTCCTGCGCCGCAGACTCGGCGTCGTTCAGCGCGCCGGGCAACTGCCGCACGACTGCATCCATCAGCATCAGCGCGGGCAATTCGCCGCCCGACACCACGAAATCCCCGATCGCGATTTCCTCGTCGACGTGCCGCGCGATCAGCCGCTCGTCGATCCCTTCGTACCGGCCCGCCAGCAGCACAAGCCCCGTGCTGCGGTCCGCCGCCAGCGCCATCACGCGCGCATGCGTCAGCCGGGTGCCGCTCGGCGACAGGTACACGACGCGCGACGCCGCGCATCCCGCCCCGGCCTGCGCCACCCTGGCCGCCGCGATCGCCTGGCGCAACGGCTCCGCCAGCATCACCATCCCCGGCCCGCCGCCGTACGGGCGGTCGTCCACCGTGCGATGCGGATCGCTGGTGAAGTCGCGCGGATTGACCGTCCCCAGCGACCACAGCCCGCGCTCCCGCGCCCGGCTCGCGATGCCGACGCCCATCGCGTGCTCGACCATCTCCGGGAACAGCGTGATCACGTCGAAGCGCATCGGGCCCTCCGCACGCGACGGGGGCTCACCGGCACCGCCCCCACTTCAGTAATCCTCGCCCCAGTCCACCGCGAGCGTCCGCTCCGCGAGGTCGACCGAGTCGACATAGGCCGCGACGAACGGAATCAGCCGCGTCCTGCCACCTGCTTCCACCACCCGGAGCACCGGATGGGCACCGGTTTCCTGCACCGACTCGACCGTACCGAGCGCAACGCCTTGCCGGTTCACCACCGCGAGGCCCGGCAAGTCCGCGAGGTACACCTCGTCGTCAGCTGCCGCCGGCAGCGCGGCACGCGGCAATCCGACCAGCGCTCCCCGCAACCGCTGTGCATCCTCGGGGGTTGCGACGCCGGCCAGCTGCCCGATCACCGTGGCCCCGTGCGGGCGGCTCGCGATGACGTCGCAAGGCTCCCACGGCGCGTCGTTGCGGCTCACCCACCACGTTGCGTGGTCCGCGAGGGCGGCGGGATCGGCGCTGTACGGCGCCACCTTGACCCACCCCTTGACGCCCCATGCGCCGGCGATGCGGCCCATCACCACCATCGCGCCCGCCTCCGCGGCTTGCGCCGCGGGGTTCATCGAGCGCTCAGTTTGCGGCGGCGGGCGCGGCAGCCGGTGTCGCGTTGCCGCGCTTCACCAGCATGGCGACCGTGTCGGACAGCTGCGCGCCACGCTCGGTCCAATAGTTGATACGATCCTGCGCGATCCGCAGGCCTTCTTCCGTCGACGACGCGATCGGGTTGTAGAAACCCACGCGCTCGATGAAGCGGCCGTCGCGGCGGTTGCGCGAATCGGCGACGACGATGTTGTAGAACGGGCGCTTCTTGGCGCCGCCGCGTGCGAGTCGGATGACGACCATGGCGAATTCCTGTACGGGTGCTGGGCCCTTGAAACGAAGGGCGGTCTTTTGCGAAAAGACTCTGATTCTACTATGGATTTTGCCCGCCCCGCAAGCCTGGCGGACCCCGTCACCGGAGGTTGGAGTGCGCGTTTTTCCCTTGCAGTTCAAGGATTTGCGCTAGGGCGCCGATGAGCGTCGAGCGACAGGCCACCCCGGCGGGCCCCGCGAGCCCCGATGCGACGCCGTTGCCCAAGGGCCGGCTGGAGGCGCTCACGGACGGGATCTTCGCTGTCTCGATGACGCTGCTGGTGCTCGACCTCAAGCTGCCGGAGCACGTCGCGTTCACCGACGACATCGGCACCAACCTGGCCGAACTGCTGCCCCGCTTCGACCATTACGTCATCAGCTTCGTCGTGCTGTGCCTGTTCTGGCTGAGCCACCTGCGGATGATGCGGCGGTTGCGCGAAGTCGACGGCCCGTTCATGGCGCTGAACCTCGCGTTCCTGCTGTTCACGACGTTCGTGCCCGCGTTCACCGCGTTCGTCGGCAACAACCCGGGCCATCCACGACCGGCGATCCTGTACGGCCTCAACCTGGCGCTGATCCTGTGCTGCGAAGCGTTGATGTGGCGGCGTACGTTGCTGAAGCTCGCCAACGACAGCATCGCGGAGCCGCAGGTCGCCTGGCACGCGGTGCGCAATCGGCTGGCGGTCGCGCTCGGCATCGTCGTCGCCGGGATGACGATCCCGATCCTGCAGGCGCACCACGGCATCCAGGGGCACTACGGTGCCTACGTCTACGTGCTGCTGTTGGCGGTCGGCGTCGTGCAGCCCAAGCTGCACCGCGCGCCCGTCCCCGCGGACAGTGCGCGCTGAAGGGCACGTCAGCGCATGCCGGGGATGATGCCGCGCATGCCGCGCATCATCTTCTGCATGCCGCCCTTGGCCATCATCTTCATCATCTTCTGCGTCTGCTCGAACTGGTTGAGCAGCTGGTTGACTTCCTGGACGCTGACGCCGGCGCCCGTGGCGATGCGCCGCTTGCGCGATGCCTTGATGAGCTCGGGCTTGGCGCGCTCGCCGGGCGTCATCGCATCGATGATGCCGCCGATCCGCGCGATCTTGCGCTCGTCGACGTCGGTCTTCTGCGCCGCGCGCGCAAGCTCCGCCGGCAGCTTGTCGAGCATCGCCGACAAGCCGCCCATCTTGCCCATCTGCGCGATCTGCGCGCGGTAGTCGGCAAGGTCGAAGCCCTTGCCGCTCTTGACCTTGCGCGCGAGCTTCTCGGCCTCCTTGACGTCGACGTTGCGCTGCGCGTCCTCGATCAGCGACAGCACGTCGCCCATGCCGAGGATCCGCGACGCCATCCGCTCCGGATGGAACACCTCGAGCCCGTCGACCTTCTCCGACACGCCGGCGAACTTGATCGGCACGCCGGTCACTTCGCGCACCGACAGCGCGGCGCCGCCGCGCGCGTCACCGTCGAGCTTGGTCAGGATCACGCCGGTCAGCGGCAGCGTGGCGTTGAACGCGCGCGCCGTGTTGACGGCATCCTGGCCCTGCATCGCGTCGACGACGAACAGTGTCTCGACGGGACCGACGGCGCCGTACAGCGCCGCGATCTCGCTCATCATCGCGTCGTCGATCGCAAGCCGGCCGGCCGTGTCGACGATGACGACGTCGTGGAAGTGCCTGCGCGCCCAGTCGAGCGCGCCCTGCGCGATGGCGACGGGGGCCGCGTCGGCCGGCGCCGCGTAGAAATCGACGCCGACCTGCCCGGCGAGCAGCCGCAACTGCTCGATCGCCGCAGGCCGGTAGACGTCGGCACTCGCGAGCAGCACTTTCTTGTTGAGCTCGGTGCGCAGCAGGCGCGCGAGCTTGCCGGCGGTGGTCGTCTTGCCCGCGCCCTGCAGGCCCGCGAGCAGGAACACGGCCGGCGGGCGCGCTGCAAAGTCCAGCCCGGCGGTCGCGCCGCCCAGCAGCGTGGTCATTTCACGGTGGACGACGCCGATCAGCGCCTGGCCCGGCGTCAGCGAACCGACGACCTCCTCGCCCAGCGCCTTCTCGCGGACGCGGGTGATGAAGTCACGCACGACCGGCACCGCGACGTCGGCCTCGAGCAGCGCGAGGCGCACTTCGCGCAGCGCGTCCTGGATGTTGGCGTCGGTGAGGCGGGCCTCGCCGCGCAGCGTCTTGACGACGCGCGACAGCCGTTCGGTCAGATTGTCGAGCATGGGATCGGGGGAGCGCCGGCGGCGGCGCGCTAGGGGTTCCGTTAAACTCTGTCGACGGAATCGCCGCCATCCGCCTTCGTGCACGCGCTGCCTATCTTACTGCAAGCCGTCGTCGCAGCCCTGTACGCCTACGCCGCGTGGCTGTGCTGGCCCCGGGCCGCACGTGATCCGCGCGCGGCGCAGACCGTGCAGTGGCTCGTGCCGGTCGCCGTCGCGCTGCACGCGGTGCTGACGCTTCAGGCCGTTGTCACGCCGGCCGGCCTCGACCTGTCCTTTTCGCATGCGTTGTCGCTGGTCGCCGGGCTCGCGGCGCTGGTCGCGTGGTCCGCCGGGCTCATCCGCGCGCTGCCGGCGATCGGCGCGGCGGTGCTGCCCGTAACGGCCGTCGCGGCGCTGATGCCGGTGGTCATGCGCTCGTCGCACCTCTTTCCCTACGGCGAGGCGCCGTGGGCCACCGCGCACATCGCGATCGCGCTCGCCGCGTACGCGATCTTCATCGTCGCCGCGGCCCTGACGCTGGTGCTGACGCAGATCGAGCGCCGGCTCCACAGTGGCTTGGCCGCCGCGGACGGAGCGCCGCCACCGCTGCTGACGCTGGAGCGCTGGCTGTTCCGGCTGGTCGGCGCAGGCTTCGTGCTGCTGACGCTGACGGTCGCGAGCGGGCTCTTCTTCTCGGAGCAGCTGTTCGGCCAGCCGCTGCAGCTCAACCAGAAGAACGTGTTCTCGGTGGCCGCGTGGCTCGTGTTCGGCGCGCTGCTCGTCGGGCGCTGGCGCGGAGGCTGGCGTGGGCGGCGCGCGCTCAAGTGGATCGTCGCCGGCACCGTACTGCTGCTGTGCGCGTACATCGGCAACAAGTTCATCGCCGAAGTGCTGGCGACCGGCGTCCGATGACGGTTCGCCGCGCCGGGACGGGCTGAGACGCGCGATGGACGTCGTCCCGCTCTCGACGCTCCTGATCACGCTGGCCGTGCTGCTCGTGGTGTCCGGCTGCTTCTCGCTGGCCGAGACCGCGATGATGGCCGTCAACCGCGTGCGGCTGCGGCACCGCGCGCAACGCGGCTCCGCCGGCGCACGGCGCGCGCTGGCGCTGCTCGCGGAGACGGACAAGCTGCTCGGCGTGCTGCTGCTCGGCAACAACCTGATCAACGCGGCCGCGGCGACGCTGACCGCGGTGGTGACGGCGCGCCTGTTCGGGGAAGGGAAATGGGCGCTCGCGAGCGGCACGCTGGTCGTGACGTTCCTGATCCTCGTGTTCTCCGAGATCACGCCGAAGGTGATCGGCGCCAACTTCGCGGACCGCATCGCGAGCCCGGCCGCGACGATCCTGACGCCGCTGTTGCGGGTCACCTACCCGATCGTATGGTTCGTCAACCTGTTCGTGCAGGGCCTGCTGCGGCTGATGGGCCTTGCCAACCTGGGCAGCGAGGCCGACGAGAGGCTGACGCAGGAGGAGGTGCGCTCGCTGGTGCTGGAAGGGCAGTACTTCCGCGGCAAGCACCGCGCGCTGCTCGCCAACCTGTTCGACCTCGAGTCGATCACCGTCGACGACGTGATGACGCCGCGCAACCAGATCCACGCGCTGGACCTCGACGCCAAGCCTTCGCTGCTGCGCCAGCAGCTCGCGACGTCGTACCACACGCGGCTGCCCGTCTACCGCGGCGAGCTCGACGACATCGTCGGCATCCTCCCGATCAAGCAGATCGTCGCGTTGCAGCAGGCCGGCGAGGTCGACGCCGAGCACCTCGAGCCCCAGTTGCGCCCCCCGTATTTCGTGCCTGCCGGCACGCCGCTGCTCACGCAGCTGACGCAATTCCAGGCGGACCGCCAGCGCCTGGGCCTGGTCGTCGACGAATACGGCGAGCTGCAGGGCCTGGTGACGATCGAGGACATCATCGAGGAGATCATCGGCGAGTTCACGACGGCCGCGCCCGGTGCCAGCGACTTCGGGCGCCGGGAGGCGGACGGCAGCGTGATCGTCGACGGCATGGTGGCGCTGCGGACGCTGAACCGGCGGCTCGGAACGCGCTTCCCGACCGCCGGTCCCAAGACCCTGAACGGGCTGATCGTCGAGCACCTGGGCGACATCCCCGACGCCGGCGCGGTTTGCGAAATCGCCGGCCAGCGCGCGGAAGTGCTGCAAACGGTCGACCGTGCCATAAAAGTCGTGCGGCTGCTGCCACCGGTCGGGAAGCCGGTTTTGCCTTTACAAACAGGGGGGGAGCGGGCATCATCGAAGCGGAACGGGTTATGAAAATGGCATAGGAATGGCCGGATTTGGCAATCGGCACGTCCGTTGCTTGTTTTCACCGCTTCCAGCCGTTTAACCCACGAGCACCGACTGCCGAACCTCACGTGGCCACGCACGCCGCCACCCGCAACATCAGCGGTCTCGCCCGGGCGCTCGCCCAGGCGGGGGTCGTTTCGGACTACGACGCCGAGGCGCTGCAGGCGCAGGCGCAGACCAACGGCATCACGTTCGTCGAGCAACTGCTGCAAACCAAGCGGATGACGCCGCAGCAGCTCGCGCTGTTCGGTTCGCGTGCCTTCGGCGTGCCGCTGCTGGACCTCGCCGCCTACGACGGCGAGAACATCCAGAAGGAGTATTTCGACGCCAAGATGAGCCAGGCGCGCCGCGTGCTGCCGCTCAACAAGCGCGGCAACCGGCTGTTCGTCGCCACGTCGGACCCGGCCAACCTGCAGGCGCTCGAGGAAGTCCGCTTCAAGACCAACCTCGTCGTCGAGCCGGTCGTCGTCGAGGACGACAAGCTCGTCGCGATGATCGGCAAGCTGGTCGAGGCGAGTGGCGCGACGCTGAAGGACATGTCGTCGGGTCTCGAGGACATCGACGTCGAGGTCACCGACGGCTCGTCGGCGGCCGACGACGACGGCGTTTCCTCGGACGTCGAGGACGCCCCGGTCGTCAAGTACATCCAGAAGATCCTGCTGGACGCGATCGCGGCGGGCGCCTCCGACATCCACTTCGAGCCCTACGAGCGGTATTACCGGATCCGCTACCGGATCGACGGCATCCTGAACGAGATCGCGCAACCGCCGCTCGCGATCAAGGACAAGACCGCGTCGCGGATCAAGGTGATCAGCAAGCTCGACATCTCGGAGAAGCGGGTGCCCCAGGACGGGCGGATGAAGCTGGTCCTGTCGAAGAACAAGTCGATCGACTTCCGCGTGTCCACGATGCCGACGCTGTTCGGCGAGAAGATCGTCATGCGTATCCTCGACTCGTCGGGCGTGAAGCTCGGCATCGAGGCGCTGGGCTACGAGCCCGACCAGCAGCAGGCGCTGCTGAACGCGATCAAGCGCCCGTACGGGATGATCCTCGTGACCGGGCCCACGGGTTCCGGCAAGACGGTGTCGCTGTACACGTGCCTCAACATCCTCAACCAGCCTGGCATCAACATCTCGACGGCAGAGGACCCTGCCGAAATCCAGTTGCCGGGCGTGAACCAGGTCAACGTCAACGACAAGGCAGGCATGACGTTCGCGGTCGCGCTGAAGGCGTTCCTGCGGCAGGACCCGGACATCGTGATGGTCGGCGAAATCCGCGACCTGGAGACCGCCGACATCGCGATCAAGGCCGCGCAGACGGGCCACCTGGTGCTGTCGACGCTGCACACGAACGACGCGCCGACGACGCTGACACGGCTGCAGAACATGGGCGTCGCCCCGTTCAACATCGCGTCGTCCGTGATCCTGATCACCGCGCAGCGCCTCGCGCGCAAGCTGTGCCCGGCGTGCAAGAAGCCCGAGGACATCCCGCCCGAGGCGCTGCTGCGCGCCGGGTTCAAGGAAGAAGACCTGGACGGCTCGTGGCAGGCCTACGGCCCGGGCGGCTGCAGCAACTGCAAGGACACGGGCTACAAGGGCCGCGTCGGCATCTACGAAGTGATGACGATCAGCGACGACATGCGCCAGCTGATCATGCGCAACGGCACCGCGCTGGAGATCGCCGATCTCGCGCAGTCCGAAGGCATCCGCAACCTGCGCCAGTCCGGCTTGCTGAAGGTGAAGTCGGGACTGACGTCGCTCGAGGAAATCGAGGCCGTCACCAACGAGTGACGGCCTCCACGGGGACACCGCCATGGCAACCGCAACCGCAACTGCCCGCAAGGAGGTCAAGGAGTTCACCTACCTGTGGGAGGGCATGGATCGCAACAACCGGCAGGTCCGCGGCGAAGTCCGCGCCGCGTCGGAGACGGTGGTCACCACCAACCTGCGCCGCCAGGGCGTGCGCGTCACCAAGATCAAGAAGCAGTCGTTCCGCGGCGGCAAGAAGGTTGGCGAGAAGGAAGTGACGTTCTTCACGCGCCAGCTCGCGACGATGCTGAAGTCCGGCGTCCCGCTGCTGCAGTCGTTCGAGATCGTCGCGCGCGGGCACAACAACCCGCGCTTCTCGCGGCTGATGATGGACATCAAGAACAAGGTGGAAGCCGGGTCCAGCCTTTCCGCCGCGTTCCGCGAGCATCCTGCGCAGTTCGACGCGCTGTATTGCAACCTGGTGGCCGCGGGCGAGACCGCCGGTATCCTCGACGCGATCCTCGACCGCCTCGCGGTCTACAAGGAAAAGATCCTCGCGGTCAAGGGCAAGATCAAGTCGGCCCTCTTCTACCCGATCTCGGTGATGACCGTCGCCATCGTCGTCGTGTGGGTCATCATGATCTGGGTGATCCCGGCGTTCAAGAGCGTGTTCACGAGCTTCGGCGCGGACCTGCCGGCACCGACGCTGCTGGTGATGGCGATCTCCGACTTCTTCGTCACCTACTGGTGGCTGATGTTTATGATCATTGTCAGCGTCATCGGCGGCTTCCTGTTCCTGCTGCGGCGCTCGGCGACATTCCGCCTGGGCTATGACCGGCTGATCCTCAAGTTCCCGGTCATCGGCAGCATCATCGAGAAGGCGACGATCGCGCGCTGGACGCGCACGCTGTCGACGATGTTCGCCGCCGGCGTGCCGCTGGTGGAATCGCTCGACGCCGTCGGCGGTGCTGCAGGCAATGCGCTGTACGCCGCGGGTACGAAGAAAATCCAGACGGACGTCAGCACGGGTACGAGCCTCACCAACGCGATGCTCAACACCGGCCTGTTCCCGAACATGGTCATCCAGATGACGCAGATCGGCGAGGAATCGGGCTCGCTCGACGGCATGCTCGGCAAGGTCGCGGACTTCTACGAGCGCGAAGTCGACGACGCGGTGAGCGCGCTGTCCAGCCTGCTCGAGCCGATCATCATCGTGTTCCTCGGCGTGGTCATCGGCGGCCTCGTCGTCGCGATGTACCTGCCGATCTTCAAGCTGGGCAGCGTGGTCTGACGACGGTGCGGCGTGCGTCCGCGCCTGGGCGCCGCCGCAGTACCCGGCGTCCTGCCCGCGCGGCAGGCGCCCCGATCACGCCGCCCCTCGCGCCATGCCCTACCTGCTGACCGACCCGCTCGCCGCGACGATCGTCGCCCTCATCGTCGGCCTGTGTGTCGGCAGCTTCCTCAACGTGGTCATCCACCGGCTGCCGAAGATGCTCGAGCGCAGCTGGGCGGAGCAGGCGGCCGAGATCCGCAACGAGACGCCCGTGCCCACGGCGACGTACAACCTGTGGACGCCACGCTCCGCATGCCCGGCCTGCGGCCACGCGATCGGCGCGTTCGAGAACGTTCCCGTCGTGTCCTGGCTCGTGCTGCGTGGCAAGTGCCGCGCATGCAAGGCGCCGATTTCTGCCCGCTACCCGTTCGTCGAGATCCTGGGTGGCGTGGCGGCCGCCGGCGCCGTGTGGTACTTCGGGCCCACGGCCAAGGCGGTCGCAGCGAGCCTCTTCCTGTGGGCGCTGATCGCGCTGACGTTCATCGACGCGGACACGCAGCTGCTGCCGGACGACATCACGCTGCCGCTCGTATGGGGCGGCCTGCTCGCCAACCTGTTCGGCCTGTTCGTGCCGCTCGCCGACGCGGTGATCGGTGCGATGGCCGGCTACCTCGTGCTGTGGACGGTCTACTGGCTGTTCAAGCTGATCCGCGGCAAGGAGGGCATGGGCTACGGCGACTTCAAGCTGCTTGCGGCGCTCGGTGCGTGGCTCGGCTGGAAGCTGCTGCCGCTGATCGTGCTGATGTCGTCGGTCGTGGGCGCCGTGCTGGGGATCCTGCTGATCGTGTTCCGCCGCCGGGACAACGCGACCCCGATGCCGTTCGGGCCCTACCTCGCGATCGCCGGGGCGATCGCGCTGTTCGCCGGTCCGGCTCTGATGCGGCTGTGGTTCCCGTAGTCCGGCGCACGCGCCACTGACGAGCGTCCCCGGTGCGGATCGTCGGCCTCACGGGCGGGATCGGCAGCGGCAAGTCGGCCGTCGCCGCGCGCTTCCGCGCGCATGGCATCGACGTGGCCGACGCCGACGAAATCGCGCACCAGCTTTCCGCGCCGGGCGCCGCTGGGACCGCGGCGGTCGTGGCCGCGTTCGGGCCTGATGCCGAGGCGCCCGACGGCGCACTCGCCCGCGCATGGCTGCGCGAACGCGCCTTCGCGGACCCGTCGTTCCGCGCGACGCTCGAGGGCCTCCTCCACCCGTTGATCGGGCGCGCGATCCGCGACGCGGCCGCCCGCTTCGAAAGCCCGTACGGCATCGTCAGCGCGCCGCTGCTGCTCGAACGCGGCAACCTGATGCACCTCGTCGATCGCGTGCTGGTCGTCGACGCGCCGGAGGACGCGCAGGTGCGCCGCGCGGTCGCGCGCGGGGGCGTGGACGCCGAGGCGGTACGCCGGATCATGGCCACCCAGCTCGATCGCGGCGCGCGGCTCGCGCGCGCGCACGACGTCCTCGACAACAGCGGCCCGCTGCACGCGCTGGACACCGCGGTCGCCGCATTGCACCGGCGCTACCTCGACCTCGCCGCGGCCGGCGGCAACACGAATCGTCCCACGGAAGCCGGGAGTTAGGCGACAATCGCGCTCGGGCAGCCTGCCGGGCCGCCCGCCCCGCCAACCCCCTCGCGAACGCCACCACGGTCGCTGCCGATGATCCGCTACGAGCATCCGCTGAATGAACGGATACGCACGCTGATGCGGCTCGAGGACCTGTTCTCGCGTGCGCATTTCTTCGCCGCAGCCGACGACGCGCACGAGCATCACGCGGCGTTGACGGCGATGTTCGAGATCACGGAAGTGGCGGGACGCGCGGACCTGAAGACGGAGTTGCTGCAGGAACTCGAGCGCCAGCGCCAGGTGCTGACGCCGCTGCGCGACAACCCCAAGATCGAGACGCACGCGCTCAACCTGCTGCTCGCCGAGATGGAAACCGTGGGCTCGCGGTTGCACGCGCAGGCAGGCAAGGTCGGCCAGCACTTGCGCGACAACGAATGGCTGATGGCCATCAAGCAACGCGCCGCGTTGCCCGGCGGCGTCTGCGAGTTCGACCTGCCTGCCTACCACTTCTGGCTGCACCGCGCGCCCGACGCGCGCCGCCACGACCTTGCGGGCTGGCTCGCGCCGTTCGAGCCGCTCGACGCGGGCATCAAGATCATCCTGCGGCTGCTGCGCGATCACGGGCGCACGAGCACGCACGTCGCGCGCCATGGCGTGTTCCAGCTGATGCTGACGACGCACAAGGTCGCGCAACTGTTGCGCCTCACCGTCCAGCGCGACCTCGCATGCGTGCCGGAGATCAGCGCCAACAAGTACGCGCTGAACGTCCGCTTCCTGGCCGTCGACGGCGCCGGGCGCGGCGCCGTCGTCGATCGCGACGTCGAGTTCGAGATGATGTTCTGCAACCTGTAGCGCGACCGTGAGCGAGTCGCCGCGTGTCGTCCCGTGCCCGCTCTGCGGCAAGACCGTGCCGTGGACGCCCACGAGCACGTTCCGTCCGTTCTGCTCCGAACGCTGCCGCAACATCGACCTCGGCGCGTGGGCGTCGGAGAGCTACCGCATCGCGGTGAAGGGCGATCCCGCGGGCGACAGCGAGCGCGGCGCGGATACGCCGCGCGACGACGAAGGCTGACGCGTCAGTGGACGGGCCATGCGGCGCGCCGCAGCGCGACGCCGTGGGCACCCGCCGCGCGCGCGTGCGCGACGTCACCCGGTCCGAGGCCACCCAGCGCGTAGACCGGCAGCGTGCAACCGTCCACCAGGCGGGCGAACGCCTCCCATCCGAGCGGCGTCGCGCCTGGATGCGTCGGTGTCGCGTGCACGGGGCCCAGCATCGCGAAATCGACGCCCAGCGCACCTGCGCGCGCGAGCTCGCGCGCATCGTGGCATGACGCGGCCACGACGAGGTCGTGCGGCCGGTCGCGCGCCCCCATCAGCGTCGCGGCGGGCCAATGGATACCGGCCAGTCCCATCCGGCGCGCATCGTCCGCGTCGCCGTTCAGCAGCAGCTTCGCGCCCGCGGCATCCGCGAGCGGCTTGAGACGCGCGACCAAGGCATCGCGCCGCGCGCGCGGCCAGGCCTTCTCGCGCACGCACGCAAGCCGAAGGCCCGCGGCGAATGCATGCGTGGCGCGGTGCAGGAACGCATCCTCGCCGATATCCTCCGCGCAGCTGATGCCGTACACGGCAGGCAGCTCGAGTGCCGCGAGCACGCGCGTGTTGGCGGGCAGCAACGGCGCGACGTCGTATCGCCCCGGCACTTGCCAGCGGAACGCCTGGCCATCGTGCCCGACTGGTTCGCCGTCGAACGCGAACACACGGAAGAAGTGGAGCTCGACGTGCGCGTGCGCGTAGGCATAGCGCTGGACGAACCACGGCGCCGCGTCGCGGACGACGATGCCCAGCTCTTCATTCAGCTCGCGGTCGAGCGCCGCACGTGGCGTCTCGCCGGGCTCGAGCTTGCCGCCCGGGAACTCCCAGTAACCGGCGTAGGCCTTGCCGGGCGGGCGCTGTGCGAGCAGCACGGTGCCGTCCGGCCGCACTATCACCGCAGCAGCGACGCGCGTCAGCGGACGCGGGTCGGGCGCGGTGCCGGCCGCGGGGACGCCGTCGCCCGTCACCGCTCGCGCCGGCCGCGCGTGCCCGCGACGTGGCGCGCGTACTGCGACGCAACGCGGCCGCTGCGCGACCCGCGCTGGAGCGCGAACTGCAGCGCGTCGCGCGTCACGGCCGCGTCGTCGCGCGTAGCGACGTCGACGCCGTACGCGTCGAGCCAGCGCCGCACGGCAGCAAGGTAGTCGTCCTGCGAGAACGGGTAGAACGAAATCCAGAGGCCGAAGCGCTCGGACAGCGAGATCTTTTCCTCGACGGATTCGCCGGGATGCACCTCGTCGCCGACGTGCCTGGTCTCGAGGTTCTCGGCCATGTACTCGGGCAGCAGGTGGCGGCGATTGGACGTTGCGTAGATCAGCACGTTGCCCGCCGTCCCCGCGATGGAACCGTCCAGCGCCACCTTCAGCGCCTTGTAGCCCGCCTCGCCGGCGTCGAACGTGAGGTCGTCGCAGAAGACGACGAAGCGACGCGGGTCGCGCTCGATGCGCTCGACGATGTCGGGCAGATCCACGAGGTCCGCCTTGTCGACCTCGATGAGACGCAGGCCCTTGGTCGCGTACTTCGCAAGCATCGCCTTGACGAGCGACGACTTGCCGGTGCCGCGCGAACCGGTGAGCAGCACGTTGTTGGCCGGCAGGCCCGCGACGAACTGGCGCGTGTTCTGGTCGATCGTCCGGCGCTGCGCGTCGATGGCGACGAGCTGGCCGGCGTCGATCGCGTGCGGATGCGCAACCGCCTGCAGGAAGCCACGGCCGCCGCGCTTGCGCCAGCGCGCGGCCGTCACGTGCTTCCAGTCGGGGTCTTCGGCGGCGGGCGGGAACAGCGCCTCGACGCGCGCCAGCACGCCCTCGGCCCGCGCGATCAGCCCGGCGAGGTCAACGGCGCCAGCACGCCCGGACGGTTCGCGCGCCATGCCCGTCAGGAGCGGTAGTCGGCGTTGATCGACACGTAGTCGTGCGAGAAATCGCAGGTCCACACGGTGGCGCTGGCGTCGCCGCGCGCGCCCAGGTCCACGCGCACCGCGATCTCGGGCTTGCCCATCACGCGCTGGCCGTCTTCCTCGCGATAACCCGGTGCGCGGCCGCCGTGGTCGACGACCAGCACGTCGTCGAGCCAGAACGAGACGCCGGCCGTGTCGAGGTCTTCCGCCGCGGCGTTGCCGATCGCGCACACGATGCGGCCGAGGTTCGGGTCCGACGCGAAGAACGCCGTCTTCACGAGCGGCGAGTGCGCGATGCCGAACGCGACGCGGCGGCATTCGTCCGCATCGCGCCCGTGCTCGACGGTGATCGCGATGAACTTGGTCGCGCCTTCGCCGTCGCGGACGATCGCCTGCGCGAGCGTGACCGCGACGTCCTCCAGTGCGCGGCGCAGCGTGGCGAGCCGCGGATCCAGCGCGTCGCGGATCGGCGCCATCGCCACGCGGCCGGTCGCCGCGAGCACGAAGCTGTCGTTGGTCGACGTGTCGCCGTCGACGGTGGCACAGTTGAACGAGCGGTTCGCGATGTCGCGCAACAGCGGCGTCAGCACGTCCTGTGCGATCGCGGCGTCGGTGGCGATGAACGCGAGCATCGTGGCCATGTCCGGATGGATCATGCCGGAGCCCTTGGCCATGCCGGTGACGGTGACCTGCGCGCCGCCGATGTCGACGACGCGCGACGCGGCCTTCGGCACCGTGTCCGTCGTCATGATCGCGTTGGCGGCGACGAACCACTGGTCTTCGCCGAGCGCCGCGGCGGCCGCGGGGAGCGCCGCGACCAGCCGGTCCACCGGCAGCGGCTCCATGATGACGCCGGTCGAGTACGTCAGCACCGATTGCGGCGGTACGCCGAGCAACTGCGCCGTGGCATCGCACACGCGGTGCGCATCGGCGAGGCCAGGCGCGCCGGTGCCGGCATTCGCATTGCCCGCGTTGATCACGAGCCCGCGGAAGTCGCCGCTGTTGCCCGCCTGCGCAGCGAGATGCTCGCGGCACAGCGTGACCGGCGCGGCGCAGAAGCGGTTGCGCGTGAAGACGCCTGCCGCCACGGTGCCGGGATCGCACGCCACCAGCACGACGTCGTTGCGGTCCCAGTTCTTGATACGCGCGGCGGCGGCGCCCAGCCTCACCCCGGCGACCGGACGCAGCGCGGATGCCGTGGGCGGCGTGTAGTTGACCGGCATTGTCGCCCCTTAAGGCCGCGCGTCAGCGTCGATATCGTCCGCGCGCCGTCAGGCGAGACGGCCGTGGCACTGCTTGTACTTCTTGCCGCTGCCGCACGGGCACGGGTCGTTGCGGCCGACCTTGGCGCCGCCGCGGACGAACGGCGGCGCGGCGACGGCTGTCCCGCCATCGTCGGCGCCCGCCAGCGACATGCCGCCCGCGGGCGGATCGGCCGGCGCGAGCGCCTCGCTGTAATCGGCGTGTGCGTACTGGACGTTGGTGACGGCCGGCGCCTCGTCGACGGCGCGTACGTCCTCCGGGCGCGTGACCTGCACCGTCAGCATCACGCGGACGACGTCCTGCTTGATGCGATCGAGCATGTCCGAGAACAGCTCGAACGCCTCGCGCTTGTATTCCTGCTTGGGATTCTTCTGCGCATAGCCGCGCAGGTGGATGCCCTGGCGCAGGTGGTCGAGCGCCGACAGGTGATCGCGCCAATGATGGTCGATCGTCTGCAGCATCAGGCCGCGCTCGTAATAGCGGATGGCTTCGGGTCCGGCCAGCGCCTCGCGCGCCTTCCACGCCTCCTGGCCCAGCGCGACGACGCGCTCGCGGATGCCGTCGCTGTCGATGTCCGTTTCCGCCGCCCATTGCGCGACCGGAGCCTCGACCTGGTATTCGCCCTTCAACTCCGCCTCGAGCCCGGGCAGGTCCCACTGTTCCTCGAGCGATTCGGCGGGTACGTGACGATGGACGACGTTGGCCATCTCGCCCGCGATCATCGACGAGATCGTCTCCGAGATGTCGGTGCTCTCCAGGATCTCGTTGCGCTGCTGGTAGATCACGCGACGCTGGTCGTTGGCCACGTCGTCGTACTCCAGCAGCTGCTTGCGGATGTCGAAGTTGCGCGACTCGACGCGGTTCTGCGCCTTGGCGATCGAACGGTTGACGATCGCGTGCTCGATCGGCTCGCCTTCCGGCATCTTGAGCCGCTGCATGATGGCGCCGAGGCGCTCGCCGCCGAAGATGCGCAGCAGCGGATCCTCGAGCGACAGGTAGAAGCGCGAGCTGCCGGGGTCGCCCTGGCGGCCGGCGCGGCCACGCAGCTGGTTGTCGATGCGCCGCGACTCGTGGCGCTCGGTGCCGACGATGTGCAGGCCGCCCGCCGCAGTCACCTGGTCGTGGACGACCTGCCAGTCGCCGCGCATCTTGTCGTGCTTCAGCTGGCGTTCCGTCTCGCCCAGCGTCGTGTCCTCGCGCACCGCCAGCAACGCGGGCTCGATGCTGCCGCCCAGCACGATGTCGGTGCCGCGGCCCGCCATGTTGGTCGCGATCGTGATCGCGCCGGGGCGCCCCGCCTGCGCGACGATCTCGGCCTCGCGCGCGTGCTGCTTGGCGTTCAGCACCTGGTGCGGCAGCTTTTCCTTGTCGAGGATCTTCGACAGGAGTTCCGAGTTCTCGATCGACGTCGTGCCGACGAGCACCGGCTGGCCGCGTGCATGGCAATCCTTGACGTCGGCGACGATGGCGTCGACCTTCTCCTGGAACGTGCGGAACACGAGGTCGTTCTCGTCCTTGCGCACCATCGCCTTGTGCGTCGGGATGACCACCGTCTCCAGGTGGTAGATCTGCTGGAACTCGAATGCCTCGGTGTCGGCCGTGCCCGTCATGCCGGCGAGCTTGCCGTACATGCGGAAGTAGTTCTGGAACGTGATCGACGCGAGCGTCTGGTTCTCGCGCTGGATGCGCACGCCTTCCTTCGCCTCGACGGCCTGGTGCAGGCCCTCGGACCAGCGGCGGCCCACCATCAGGCGTCCCGTGAACTCGTCGACGATCACGACTTCGCCGTTCTGCACGACGTAGTGCTGGTCGCGATGGTACAACGCGTGCGCGCGCAGCGCCGCGTACAGGTGGTGCATCAGCGAGATGTTGTGCGCGTCGTACAGGCTGCTGCCGGCCTGCAGCAGGCCCGCTTGCGTCAGCACGGCTTCCGCGTGCTCGTGGCCCTCTTCCGACAGCAGCACCGTGTGCTGCTTCTCGTCGACCCAGTAGTCGCCCGGCCCCTTCTCGTCTGCCTGCCGCGAAAGCTTCGGCGCGAGCTCGTTGAGCCGGTAGTACATCTCGATGTCGTCGTCGGCCTGCCCCGAGATGATCAGCGGCGTGCGCGCCTCGTCGATCAGGATCGAGTCGACTTCGTCGACGATCGCGAAATGGAGGCCGCGCTGCACGCGTTGCCCCGGCTCCTGCACCATGTTGTCGCGCAGGTAGTCGAAGCCGTACTCGTTGTTGGTACCGTACGTCACGTCGGCGGCGTACGCGGCCTGCTTGGCCTCGTGCGGCATCTGCGACAGGTTGACGCCGACGGTGAGGCCCAGGAAGCGGTAGATGCGGCCCATCCAGTCCGCGTCGCGCTGCGCGAGGTAGTCGTTGACGGTGACGACGTGGACACCCTTGCCCGCCAGGGCGTTGAGGTAGCCGGGCAGCGTCGACACCAGCGTCTTGCCTTCGCCGGTGCGCATTTCGGCGATCTTCCCCTGGTGCAGCGCAATGCCGCCGATCAGCTGGACGTCGAAGTGGCGCATGCCCAGCACGCGCTTGCCGGCCTCGCGGACCGCCGCAAACGCCTCCGGCAAAAGATCGTCGAGCGTCTCCCCGTCGGCAAGCCGCTTCCTGAACTCGTCCGTCTTGGCGCGTAGCGCCTCGTCGGTGAGCGCCGCCATCGCCGGCTCGAGCTTGTTGGTCGCGCGGACGGCTTCCGCGTATTGCTTGAGCAGGCGCTCGTTGCGACTGCCGAAGATGCGGGTGAGGATGGAGGTGATCATGGAGCGTTGAAATGGCGGCCGAAACGCGTTTTGCAAGGCGCGCGCGGCCGGGCGGTCGCAGGTGCCGGCGCGACCGGGCGGGTGTCGGGCCTAGCGCAAGTCGCGCTTGCGCGCGCCCAGGCTGCCATCGGCCACGTTGACGTTCAGGAAGCGCACGGGATTCTGCGCCGCGCCATTGAGCCGGACTTCATAGTGCAGGTGTGGCCCGGTGGAGCGCCCCGTGGTGCCGACCAGCGCGATGGCCTGGCCGCGGACGACGAGGTCGCCCTCCTTCACCAGCAGCTTCGACGCGTGGGCATACCGCGTCGTCAGGCCGTTGCCATGGTCGATCTCCACCATTTTACCGTACTCGGGGTGGGTGTCCGCGAAGATGACCTTGCCGCTGGCCGTCGCAACGACGGGCGTGCCGACCTCGGCGGGGAAATCGACCCCTTCGTGGAACGTCTGCAGCCCCGTGAACGGATCGATCCGATAGCCGAAGTTCGACGAGTACCAGCCGTTGGTCACCGGCATCGCCGTGGGCAGGAACTTGCGATTCGCCGAGTCCTGTGTCAGCAGCGCGTCGAGCACGCCGTACTGGTCCGCGCGCAACTCGACGTCGCGCGACAGCGACTTCAAGAGGTCGGCGAACTCGTCCTCGGACAGCGCCTTCTGCGGCAGCGACGAGATCGGCCCGCCACGACCAGGCGCGGTTTCCGGCGTCAGCGACGGCAGTTCCTGGGGCTTGAGTCCCGCACTCTTGGCCAGCCGCTCGCCAAGGCCCTCGAGCCGCAGCACCTGGGCCTGCAGCTCGCCCAGCCGCACGGCCATCGCGTTGAGGTGCCCCTGGACGCGCTCCTGCGCACGGCGCGCTTCCTCGCGCTGGTCGGCGAGCACGATCGCCTGCAGCCATGGGTGCTGGACCGCGGCGGCCCAGCGCAGCGTGAAGAAATTGAAGATCAGCGTAAACGTGATGAACAGCGTCAGCAGCGTGAGGCCGCCGACGACCCAGTGTCGCCAGTCGACGGTGATCGTGCGCGCCCTCGCGTTGGCGCCGGAGACCAGAATGATGTTCAATTCGACGATCCTGTGTTGCTTCCGCCTCGCGAGATGCCGTCCCGTTCGCCCATCCGCACGCTGTCCCGCGTCGTCGCCGACGAGCCGGCGCTGGCTGGCTGGGAGCGCCGCCGCGCGCGGGACGCCGCCATCCTGGCCGTGGTCGCGCGCGGCGTGCCACGTGCCGTCGCCGGCGAACTGGCGGTCGCCGACGCGGCTTCCGACGTGTTGGTCCTCGCGGGCCCGAGCGGCGCGGTGGCGGCCGTCCTCAGGCAGCGGGTCCCGGACCTCCAGGCCCGCCTGCTGCGCGAGGGGTGGAAGTTTACGGCGATCAGGGTCGTGGTGCAACCGCGGACGCACGCAGCCCCGCCACGCAAAAATGTTACAAATCAGCTAGATAGAAGCGCCATTCCGGTGCTGGCCGAGCTTCGGGACCGACTGCCCGAGGGTCCGTTGCGGGCGAGCGTCGAGCGGCTGTTGCGGCGGCGCTAGGGTCCGACCCTATTTATCCGCCGGCCGTGCCGCGGATAAATAGGGTCGGACCCCTACAGCAGCGGCCCCACGACCGGCATCAGCAGCCGCTCCGCCGCGGCGAGCAGCAGCACGCCCAGCATCACGAGGAGCGTGAACTTGGCGACAAGCACGATGAACCGCAGGTAACGGCGGTCGCGCGTCCACAGGTACATGAACCCGGCGACCCCGATTGCGATGAGGCCCAGGGCCAGCAACAGCCGGACGATGACCATGGTGCGCGCGGGACGCCCGGCCGCAGCGATGCGGGTGCGCGCAGATCAGGCCGGCGCGAGCTGCCAGCCGTGGAAAGCCGCCGGGACCTCGTCCTCGTTGGCGAACGTCACGACCTCGAACGCGGCGGCATTGGCGAGCAGTGCGCGCGCGGCCAGGTTGTTGACGTGGTGGCCCGTACGCGCGGCCGTGTACTGGCCGATCAACGGATGGCCCAGCAGGTACAGGTCGCCGATCGCGTCGAGCAGCTTGTGGCGGACGAACTCGTTGTCGTAGCGCAGGCCCTCGCTGTTGAGGACCTTGGTCTCGTCGAGCACGATCGCGTTCTGCAGGCTGCCGCCGAGGCCCAGGCCCGCCGCGCGCATCGCTTCCACGTCCTGCATGAAGCCGAACGTGCGTGCGCGCGCCACCTCGCGGACGTACGAATCCTCGGCGAAGTCGATGACGACGTGCCGGTTCTCGGACCCGAACACCGGGTGCGGGAAATCGAACGTGAGGTCGAGCTTCAGGCCGTCGTAGGGCTCGAAGCGCGCCCACTTGTCGCCCTCGCGTACTTCGACCGGCTGCCGCACGCGCAGGTAGCGCTTGGGCGCCTTCTGCTCGACGATGCCCGCGGACTGCAGCAGGAATACGAACGGCCCGGCGCTGCCGTCGAGGATCGGGATCTCGGGACCGGCGACGTCGACGGCCAGGTTGTCGATGCCGAGGCCCGCGAGCGCCGACATCAGGTGCTCGACCGTCGACACGGACGCCGCGCCGTCCTTCAGCGACGACGACAGTCGCGTGTCGCCGACGTTGCTGGCGATCCCCTGCACGCGAGGGCCGCCCGGCAGGTCCGTGCGGCGGAACACGACGCCCGTGTCGACGCCGGCCGGATGCAGCCCCAGCTCCACGCGCGCGCCGGTGTGCAAGCCGACACCGGTGGTCGTGATCGGAGCCTTGAGGGTTCGCTGCCTGAGCATCGTTGTGCGGACGGTTATTGTCGGGCTCCGGGAAAGCCGATCGAGTTTAGCACGCGAGGGGTCGCGCCGAAGGCCCCGTCCCCCCGCGTATTCACGTCATTTCCACGGTTGCCGGCCACGCCTTCAGTCCGCCTGCTTGCGCAGGAACGCCGGGATGTCGGCCGCGTCGAACGACGTCTCGCGCCCGCTTCCCGGCTGGCGACGGCGGACCACGGCCGGCTGGTCCAGCTTGTCGTAGTCGATCGCCTCGGTCACGACGATGCCCGCGTTGTCGGTACCCGTGCGCTCGATGACCGTCTCGACCAGGTCGAGGCGCGGCTTCTGCATCGGCTGCGCCGCGTGTGCCGACTGCGTGCCGGCAGCACCCAGGCCGGTGGCGATCATCGTCACGCGCAACGCGTCGTCCATCGTGTCGTCGATCACCGTGCCCACGATCACCATCGCGTCGTCCGCCGTGAACTCCTTGATGGTGTTCATGACGTCGTGGTACTCCTTCATCTTGAGGCCCATCGACGCGGTGATGTTGACCAGTACGCCGCGCGCGCCCGCGAGGTTGACTTCCTCGAGCAGCGGGCTCTTGACGGCCTGGCGCGCCGCCTGCTGCGCGCGGTCCGCGCCGCGCGCGGTGGCCGAGCCCATCATCGCCATCCCCACCTCGCCCATCACGGTGCGCACGTCGGCGAAGTCGACGTTGACCATGCCCGCGTTGTTGATCACTTCCGCGATGCCCGAGACCGCCCCGTGCAGCACGTCGTTGGCCGCCGCATAGGCGTCGATGACCGACACGTCCTCGCCCAGCACGGCCATCAGCTTGTCGTTCGGGATGATGATCAGCGAGTCCACCTTCTTCTGCAGCTCGTCGATGCCCGCCTGCGCGACGCGCTGGCGCTTGCCTTCGAACGCGAACGGCCGCGTGACGACGGCGACCGTCAGGATGTTGAGGCTCTTCGCGATCTCGGCGATCACCGGCGCGGCACCGGTGCCCGTGCCGCCGCCCATGCCGGCCGTGATGAACAGCATGTCCGCGCCTTCGATCATCTCGGCGACGCGGTCGCGATCCTCCATCGCGGCGTCGCGCCCGATCTCCGGCCGCGCGCCGGCGCCCAGGCCCCGCGTCAGCGTCGTGCCGAGCTGCAGCTGCGTGCGCGCCGTCGAGCGCTTCAGCGCCTGCGCGTCCGTATTGGCGCAGATGAACTCCACGCCGCTCAAGCCGCGGCCGATCATGTGCTCCACCGCGTTGCCGCCGCACCCGCCTACACCGATGACCTTGATGACTGCGCCGTCCGCAGGCGCCTGGTCGATGATTTCAAACATGGTGTTTCCTTTCGTCCTGTCGAGGTTGATCCGTCGCTTCGTTCCGTGGCGCTCGCGCGCTCTGTCGTGGTTCCCTGATGCCCGTCCGCTGAATCCGACTTCTGTCTGCTGACGCCTGGTTCCTGATTCCCGGTTCAGAAATTCGCCTTGAACCAGAGCTTCATCCGTTCTGCCATGCCGCCGATGCCGCGCACCTTCTCCCGCGCCGATTCGTCGCGGATCCAGTCGTCGCTCGCTTCCATCAGCAGGCCCACGGCCGTCGCGTAGCGCGGGCTCTGCATGACGTCCGCGAGGCCGCCGGCGACGTTGGGCACGCCGACGCGGCACGGCAGGTGGAACACCTCCTCGCCGAGCTCGACGATGCCGGCGAGCAGCGCCGTGCCGCCCGTGACGACGATCCCCGACGACAGCAGTTCCTCGAAGCCGGAGCGGCGCAGCTCCGCCTGCACGAGCGAATAAAGCTCCTCGACGCGCGGCTCGATCACCTCGGCGAGCATCTGGCGCGACAGCTTCCGCGCACCGCGCTCGCCGACGCCCGGCACCTCGACGATCTCGCCGGGGCTCGCGAGCT
Source organism: Pseudomonadota bacterium (assembly GCA_018241745.1). Classification (GTDB taxonomy): domain Bacteria; phylum Pseudomonadota; class Gammaproteobacteria; order Burkholderiales; family Casimicrobiaceae; genus VBCG01. Next base: position 33,229 of record JAFEDG010000142.1, on the reverse strand, counting down.
GGCGCAGCGCGCAGCCGTGGCGGAGCTTCAGTTCCTCCGCGTCCTTGGTCGGCGTGCGCAACGTCATCGCGATGTCGTTGGTGATCTGGTCGCCGGCGATCGGGATCACGGCGGTGTGGCGGATCGCGCCGCCCGCGAACACCGCGATGTCCGTCGTGCCGCCGCCGATGTCCATCAGGCAGACGCCGAGCTCCTTCTCGTCGTCGTTCAGCACGGCGCGCGCCGACGCGAGCGGCTGCAGGATCACGTCCTTCACCTCGAGACCGCAGCGGCGCACGCACTTGACGATGTTCTCGACGGCCGACACCGCTCCGGTGACGATGTGCACCTTGACCTCGAGCCGCACGCCGCTCATGCCGAGCGGCTCGCGCACGTCCTCCTGGCCGTCGATGATGAATTCCTGCGGCAGGATGTGCAGGATCTGCTGGTCGTTGGGAATCGCGATCGCCTTGGCCGTCTCGATCACGCGGTCGATGTCGGCGTGCGTGACTTCCTTTTCCTTGATCGCGACCATGCCGCTCGAGTTGAGGCTGCGGATGTGGCTGCCGGCGACGCCCGTGTAGACCTCGGCGATCCGGCAGTCGCCCATCGCCTCGGCTTCCTCGAGCGCGCGCTGGATGGAGGCCATCGTCGCCTCGATGTTGACGACGACCCCGCGCTTCAGCCCGCGCGACGGCGCGGAGCCCATGCCGACGATGTTGAAACCGCCGTCCGGCGCGACTTCCGCCACCAGCGCGACGATCTTCGACGTGCCGATGTCGAGCCCGACGATGAGGTTCTTCGCTTCCCTGACCATGCCCGTGTCTTTCGTCCGTCCCTGCGTCTCGATTGGCGGCTCAGGTCGTGCCCGAGGCCATGCCCTTCACCGGCTTCTCGCGGAAGCCGGGCACCCGTACTGCAAAGCCCGCGCGGTAGCGCAGGTCCACGTAGCCCACGTTGGTGCCGTTGCGCACGAGCGCACCGACGGTCCGCGGATAATTCGCGACGAGCCGTGCCAGCCGCTCGTCGGGGTTGGTGCGGCCGAGCTCGATCTTCAGCGGCGCGTCGTCGCGCGCCGCGGCGAGCGACCAGCTGTCGCGCGGTGACAGCGCGACGCCGTTCAGCGCGAGGCCCAGCGGCGCGAGCGCGTCCTTCCACGCCCGGTAGCGCGCGGCGACGTCGCCGGCACGCCCGTCGGGCCCCGAGAACTGCGGCAGGTCGCCGTCGTAGTCCGCGGTGAACACCTCGCCGGTCGTGTCGACGAGCGCGCCTTCGTTCCAGCGCGCGAGCGGCTGGTGCTCCTCGATCATCACCGCCAGTGTCCCGGGCCATTGGCGGCGCAGCGCCACCGTCTTGACCCACGGCACCGTCGCGATCGCGGCGCGGGCACGCGGCAAGTTCAGCGTGAAGAACGTACCGGACAGCTCGCCGCGAATGATGGACTCGACGTGCGCCGCGTCGGCGCGCGCGAGCGATGTCTCGACGACGACGGTGCGGTAGGCGAATGCCGGCTGGCGGACCGCCCACGCCAGCGCACCGCCGACGAGCGCGACCAGCGCGATCAGGGCCAGCGTGAGCGCGGCGGCGTTCATCGCCTTTGCGTCATCCCACATGCGCGGCCTCCAGGATCGCGACGCACAGGTCGGGGAACGCGACGCCTTCCGCGCGCGCGGCCATCGGCACGAGGCTGTGCCCGGTCATGCCGGGCGACGTGTTCACCTCGAGGAACGACCACGTGCCGTCGGCGCGCAGGATCAGGTCCAGCCGGCCCCAGCCGCGGCAGCCGATCAGGTCGAACGCACGCAGCGCCTCGGCGCGGATCGCCTGCTCGACGGCGTCGGGCAGCCCGGCCGGGCAGTGGTATTGCGTGTCGTCCGAGAAGTACTTGTGCTCGTAGTCGTAGTTGCCGTCGGGCGCCTCGATGCGGATCAGCGGCAGCGCGCGGCCGGCGACGATCGAGGCCGTGAGCTCGCGGCCTTCGACGAATTCCTCGACGATCACCAGCGGGTCGTGGTCGGCGGCGATGTCGTAGGCGTCCATCAGCTCGTCGTTGTCGACGGTCGTGATCCTGCTGATGCCGATCGTCGAGCCTTCGCGCGCCGGCTTGACGATCAGCGGCAGCCCGAGCTCGGCGACGACGCCCATCCAGTCGGTATCGGCGTCGACGATGCGGTAGCGCGGCGTCGGGATCCCGGCCGCGAGCCACACGAGCTTCGTGCGCCATTTGTCCATCGCCAGCGCCGACGCCATCACGCCGCTGCCCGTATAGGGAATGCCCAGCGTCTCCAGCGCGCCCTGCACGGTGCCGTCCTCGCCGAAGCGGCCGTGCAGCGCGACGAACACGCGCGCATAGCCGTCGTCCTTCAGCGTCCACAGGTCTCGCTCCGCCGGGTCGAACGCGTGCGCGTCGACGCCGCGCTCGCGCAACGCCGCGAGCACCGCGTTGCCGGACAGCAGCGAGATCTCGCGCTCGGACGACGGCCCGCCCATCAGCACCGCCACCTTGCCGAGCGTGCGCGGGTCCGTCATGCGCGCGCCTCGCCGATGATCTTCACCTCGGGCTCGAGGTCGACGCCGGTACGCTCGCGCACCGTCGCGCGGACGTGCGCGATCAGCGCCTCGATGTCGGCCGCGCGCGCATCGCGCCCGGGGTTGACGATGAAGTTCGCGTGCTTCGTCGACACCTGCGCCGTGCCGATCGTGTAGCCCTTGAGCCCGCAGGCCTCGATCAGCCGCGCCGCGTGGTCACCCTCCGGATTGCGGAACACGCTGCCCGCATTGGGTTGCGACAGCGGCTGCGTCGCGATCCGCTTCGCGAGCAGCTCGCGGATCCGCGCGCGCGCCGCCGTGCCGTCGCCGGCGGGGAAGCGGAACCACGCGGCCGTGAAGATGCCGGTCGGGGCGGCGCCATCCGCGCGGCGCACGCTGCGATAGCCGGTCCGGTAGTCGGCCGGCGTGCGCACGTGAAACGTGCCGTCACGGCACAGCACCTCGACCTTGGCGACGTGGTTCCACGTCTCGCCCCCATAGCAGCCGGCGTTCATCGCCAGCGCGCCGCCGATCGTGCCCGGAATGCCTGCGAGGAACTCGGCGCCGACGCAGCCGTGCAGCGCGGCGAACCGCGCGAGCTTCGGCGACGCGACGCCCGCGTCGGCGTACAGCAGCCCGTTGGCGACGGCCAGCGCGGCGCCGGGGTCGTGCATCAGGATGACGACGCCGCGGATGCCGCCGTCGCGCACCAGCACGTTGCTGCCGAGGCCCAGCACCGTCACCGCCTCGAACACCGGCAGGTCGCGCAGGAATTGCGCGAGGTCGTCGCGGTCGGCGGGCACGTACACCGCGTCGGCGTGCCCGCCGGCCCGCCACGTCGTGTGCCGCGCGAGCGGCGCATCGAGCGTCAAGGTGCCGCGCAGGTTCTTGAAATGGCGTGGCTCGACCATGTTCATCGGGATCCCTTGGCGATGCGTGCGGGGACCTGGCCGATCGACCCGGCCCCCATCGTGATGACGACGTCGCCGGGTCGCGCGACGCGCAGCACGGCGGCGGCAACGTCCGGCAACGCTTCGACGAACACCGGCTCGACGGCGCCGGCGACGCGCAGCGCCCGCGCGAGCGCGCGGCCGTCGGCGGCGACGATCGGCGCCTCGCCGGCGGCGTAGACGTCGGTCAGCACCAGCGCATCCACGGTCGACAGCACGCGGACGAAATCCTCGAACAGGTCGCGCGTCCGCGTGTAGCGATGCGGCTGGAACACGAGCACGAGGCGGCGGCCGGGAAAGCTCGCGCGCGCCGCGTCGATGACCGCTGCCATCTCCACCGGGTGATGGCCGTAGTCGTCGATCAGCGTGAACTTGCCGCCGGGAATCGGCACGTCGCCGTAGGCCTGGAAACGGCGGCCGACGCCGCGGAACTCCGCCAGCGCGCGCGCGATCGCCGCGTCGTCGACGCCGGTCTCGCGGCCGACGGCGATCGCGGCCAGCGCGTTGCGGACGTTGTGGATACCCGGCAGCGCGAGCTCGACGACGAGGTCGGCACGGCCCTTCTGCTGCGCGGTGAAACGCATCCGGCCGCCGACGTTCGCGACGTCGACGGCGCGCAGCGCGGCGCCTTCGTCCAGGCCGTAGGTGAGCGTCTGCCGCGCGAGGCCGGGCAGGATCGCGCGTACGTTCGCGTCGTCGTGGCACATCACCGCCACGCCGTAGAACGGCAGCCGCTGGACGAAGTCGGTGAACGCCTTCGCGAGCCGCGCGTAGTCGTGGCCATACGTTTCCATATGGTCCTCGTCGATGTTCGTCACGACGGCGATCGCGGGCGTCAGCAGCAGGAACGACGCGTCCGACTCGTCGGCTTCCGCAACGAGATAGTCGCCACTGCCCAGCCGTGCGTTCGCGTCGGCGGCGAGCAGGCGCCCGCCGATGACGAACGTCGGGTCGAGGCCGCCCTCGGCGAGCACCGACGCGACGAGGCTCGTCGTCGTCGTCTTGCCGTGCGTGCCGGCGACCGCGATGCCCTGCTTGAGCCGCATCAGCTCGGCGAGCATCAGCGCGCGCGGCACGACGGGCACGCCGCGTTCGCGCGCCGCGACGACCTCGGGGTTGTCGGCCGCGACCGCCGTCGACACGACGACGACGTCCGCGCCCGCGATATGCGCGGCGGCGTGGCCCTGCGCGATCGTCACGCCGAGCTTCGCGAGCCGGGCCGTCGCCGCATTGCCGGCGAGGTCGGAGCCGGACACCTGGTAGCCCTGCGTCGCCAGCACCTCGGCGATGCCGCTCATGCCGGCGCCGCCGATGCCGACGAAGTGCACGCGCTTGACCTTGTGCTTCATCGCGGACCGTACTCCAGGCACAGGCCCGCGATCCGCGCGGCTGCGTCGCGGCGGCCGACCGCATACGCCGCCTCGGCCATCGTCAGCGCGGCGTCGCGCGTGAGCGTCGCGAGATGCGCGCCGAGCCATGCGGCGTCGACACGGTCTTGCGCGCGGCACGTCGCGGCCCCCGCGGCGACCAGGAACTGGGCGTTGGCCGTCTGCTCGTCCGCGATGGCACCGGGCAACGGGACCAGCAGCGACGGCAGGCCCACGGCCGCGAGCTCGGCCACCGTCAGCCCGCCGCCCCGCGCGATCACGTAGTCGGCCCACGCATAGCGTGCCGCCATGTCGTCGATGAACGCGACGCACTCGCCGTCCACGCCGTGCTGCGCATACGCGGCACGCAACGCGTCGATATGGCGCACGCCGGCTTGGTGGACGACCTGCGGCCGCGCCCCGGGGTCGAGCCTTGCGAGCGCCGCCGGCACCACGTCGTTCAGCGCGCGCGCACCGAGGCTGCCGCCGACGACCAGCAGGCGCAGCGGTCCTTCACGGCCGGCCCAGCGCGCCGCGGGCGGCGGCAGCGCCGTGATGGCGTCGCGCAGCGGGTTGCCGGTGACGACGACCTTGGCCGCGTGCCTGCCGCGATACGCACCCGGGAAGCCGACGCACAGCCGTGTCGCGCGGTACGCGAGCATCCGGTTGGCGAGGCCCGCGACGGCGTTGGCGTCGTGCAGCACGAGCGGCCGGCGCGTCGCGGCGCCCATCGCGGCGCCGGGAAACGACGCGAAGCCACCGAAGCCCAGCACGACATCCGGGCGCCGCCGCTGCATGATCGTCAGGCTTTCGCGGCATGCGGCCGCGAGCGCGAATGGGCCGCTCGCAAGCGTGCGCCAGCCCTTGCCGCGCACGCCGCGGAACGGCACGCCTTCGAACTCGACGCCGTGCTTCGGCACGAGATCCGCCTCGATGCCCTCGCGCGTACCGAGCCAGAACACGCGCGCACCGGCGCGGGCGAGGTGGGACGCGACTGCGAGCCCGGGGAACACGTGGCCACCGGTACCGCCGGTCGTGATCATCACCGTCGCGGTGGTCGCGCCGCTCATGACGCGCGCCTCCGCGCTACGCGCTCCGGCATGAGCGCTTGGGAGCGTCCCGGCGCGCTCATGGCGCGAACCCCCGCAGCAGCAGCCGGTTCTCGTAGTCGACGCGCAGCAGGATCGCCATCGCGATGCAGTTGGCCACGATGCCGCTGCCGCCGAACGACAGCAGCGGCAGCGTGAGGCCCTTCGTGGGCAGCAGGCCGACGTTGACGCCGATGTTGATGAAGCCCTGCACGCCGATCCAGATGCCGATGCCCTGCGCGACCAGCGCGGCGAACGGCCGCGACAGCCGCGCGGCCTGGCGGCCGATCGCGTAGCAGCGGTACAGCAGCCACACGAACAGCGCGACGACGACGGCGACGCCGGCGAAGCCCAGCTCCTCGGCGATCACCGCGAGCAGGAAGTCCGTGTGCGCCTCGGGCAGGTACAGGAGCTTCTCGACGCTGGCCCCGAGCCCGACGCCGAAGAACTCGCCGCGCCCGAACGCGATCAGCGAGTGCGACAGCTGGTAACCCTTGCCGAGCGGGTCCGACCACGGGTCGAGGAACGCCGTGAGCCGCTGCATCCGGTACGGCGCGGCGACGAGGATCGCGCCGAGCGCGAGCGGCAGCAGCGCGGACAGCCCGGCGAACAGCCGCCAGTCGAGGCCACCGAGGAACAGCATGCCGAAGCCGATGGCGACGATGACGACGAACGCGCCGAAGTCGGGCTCCATCAGCAGCAGGCCGCCGATGATCACCATGACGCCGAACAGGGGCAGGAAGCCGCGCATCAGCGTCGCCTTCAGCGGCTGCTCGGCATGCAGGAACGCGGCCTTGCGCACCGCATAGCTCGCCGCGTACAGCACGACCGCGAGCTTCATGAACTCCGACGGCTGCACGTTGACGACGACGAGCGACAGCCAGCGCCGCGAGCCGTTGACGACGCGCCCGATGCCCGGGATCAGCACGAGGATCAGCAAGCCGATGCCCGCGACGAACAGCCACGGTGCCAGCGCGCGCCACGCCTTCATCGGCACCTGGAACGTGACGAACGCGGCGACGAGCCCGACGACGACGAACATCGCGTGGCGGGCGAGGAAATACCACGGCCGGTAGCCGGTCTGCGCCGATGCCTCGGCGCTCGCGATCGATGCCGAGTAGACCATCACGAGGCCGATCGCCAGCAGCAGCAGCACGGTCCATGCGAGCGACACGTCGTAGGTCATCATCGCGCGCGTCGAAGCGCTCGCGGCGCTGCGGCCGATGCGCCGCGTCGCCGCGGCGACGCTCGCCTGCACCGGGTCCGGTGCCGCGCGGCCCATCACCAGCGACGCCGTCTGCAGCAGCCGGTTACGCATCGGCGGTCTCCGCGACGTGCGCCTTCACGCGCGTGGCGAACGCATCGCCGCGCACCATGTAATTGGCGAACTGGTCCAGGCTCGCGCAGGCCGGGGACAGCAGCACGACGTCGCCGGCCCGTGCGAGCGCGAACGCGCGGTCGAGCGCGCGGTCGAGTGTCCCGCACAGCTCGAGGGCCGCACGCGTGCCTGCGAGTCCCGCCTCGACGCGCTCCGCGTCGCGCCCGATCAGCAGCACGGCCCGGCACGCGCGGTCGACCGCGGCCTTGAGCGGGACGAAGCTCTGGCCCTTGCCGTCGCCACCCGCGATCAGGATCACCGGGCGGTCGAGCCCGTCGAGCGCGACGGCGGTGGCGGCCACCGTCGTTGCCTTCGAATCGTTGACGTACAGCACGCCGTCGGCGTCCGCGACGCGCTGCATCCGGTGCGGCAGGCTCGTGAAGCGCGCGAGCGCCGCGAGCACGTCGGCGTCGGTCCGCGTCAACGCGGCCGTCAGCGCCAGCGCCGCGAGCGCATTCATGGCGTTGTGGCGGCCGACCAGCGCGAGGTCGGCGGCCGGCAGCAGCAGCTCGCCACCGCGCGCGAGCCACGTCTCGCCATTGCGCTGGACGAGTCCCCATTCCTCCTCGCTCGCCGGCACCGACGCGCCGAACGTCTGCACGGTGCGCCCGGCGCGGCGCATCAGCCGCACGATCGGATCGTCGCGGTTGAGGATGGCGACGCCGGCGTGGGAGAAGATCCGCGCCTTCGCGTCCGCGTAGTCGGCAAGGCCCGCGTAGCGGTCGAGGTGGTTGGCCGTGACGTTCAGCACCGTCGCGGCCGCCGGCGCGAGGCTCGCAGTGGTCTCGAGCTGGTAGCTCGACAGCTCCAGCACCAGTACGTCGGGCCAGCGACCCGTCGACTCGTAGCGTGCAAGCGCGTCGAGCACCGCGGCGCCGATGTTGCCCAGCACGTCGCAGGCTAGGCCGCCCGCGCGGACCAGTTCGCCGGTCAATGCGGCCGTCGTCGTCTTGCCGTTGGTGCCGGTGATCGCGAGCACCTTCTGGCCCGCCGGCAGCTCGCGGGCGAAGAGCTCGATGTCGCCGGCGAGTTCCGCGCCCGCGGCCACGGCCGCGACGATCGCCGGATGATCCTTCGCCACACCCGGGCTGATCGCGACGAGGTCTGCGCCGGCGAACGTCGCGTCGGTGAACGGACCCGTCGCGAGCGCGATCGCCGGCAGCTCGGCGGCAAACGTCGGGGCGTCCGGAGGCGCGGTCCGCGAGTCGGCGACGCGCACGCGCGCGCCGCGGCGGACGAAGAAGCGCGCGAGCGACCGGCCGGTCAGCCCGGAACCCAGCACGACGACGTTGCGGTTGCGGTAGTCCATCAGCGCAGCTTCAGCGTCGACAGGCCGAACAGCACGAGCAGCATCGTGATGATCCAGAAGCGCACGACGACCTGCGTCTCCTTCCAGCCCTTCAACTCGTAGTGGTGGTGGATCGGCGCCATCCGGAACACGCGCTTGCCGGTCAGCTTGAACGACGCCACCTGGACGATCACCGACAGCGTCTCCACGACGAACACGCCGCCCATGATCAGCAGCACGATCTCCTGGCGCACGATCACGGCGATCGTGCCGAGCGCGCCGCCCAGCGCCAGCGCGCCGACGTCGCCCATGAACACTTCGGCCGGGTAGGCGTTGAACCACAGGAAGCCGAGCCCCGCCCCGGCGATCGCGCCGCAGATGACCGCCAGCTCGCCGGCGCCCGCGATCAGCGGGAACTGCAGGTAGCGCGCGAACACGGCGTTGCCCGTCACGTACGCGAACACGCCGAGCGCCGAGCCGATCATCACCGTCGGCATGATCGCGAGCCCGTCGAGGCCGTCCGTCAGGTTCACCGCGTTGCTCGTGCCGACGATGACGAAGTACGTGAGTGCAATGAAGCCGAAGGCGCCGAGCGGATAGCTGATCGTCTTCACGAACGGCACGATCAGGTCGGTCTTGGGCGACAGCGCCGTCGAGAAGCCGGAGCCCGCCCACGCGCCGAGCTGCTGGATGAAGCGCAGGTTGTCGGGGGCCGAGATCGCGAACGCGAGGTACACGGCGGCGACGAGCCCGATCGCCGACTGCCAGCCGAACTTGGCGCGCGCCGACAGGCCCTTCGGGTTGCGGTACACGACCTTGCGGTAGTCGTCGATCCAGCCGACGGCACCGAAGCCGATCGTGACGAGCAGCACGACCCACACGAAGCGGTTGGAGAGGTCGGCCCACAGCAGCGTCGTGGCGACGATCGCGACGATGATCAGCGCGCCGCCCATCGTCGGGGTGCCAGCCTTCGTCAGGTGCGTCTGCGGGCCGTCGTCGCGCACCGCCTGGCCGATCTTCATCCGCGTGAGCCACGCGATCATCCGCGGGCCGACGACGAACGAGATGATCAACGCCGTCATGCACGCGAGCACCGCGCGCAACGTCAGGTAGCCGATGACGTTGAACGCGCGCACGTCGCGGGACAGGAGGTCGGCGAGCCACAGCAGCATGTCAGTGCGCTCCCGCGGCGGGCGTGCCGGTCAGCGCCGCGACGGCGCGTTCCATCCGCATGAAGCGCGAGCCCTTGACGAGCACGGTCGCGACGGCGGGCGGCGCGTCGGCGGCGAGCGCCGCCGCGAGCGCGGCGCCGTCGTCGAAATGCGTGGCGCCCGCGCCGAACGCGCCGACCGCGTCGCGCATCGCCGGCCCGGCGGCCAGCAACCGCTCGATGCCCGCCGCGCGCGCATAGGCGCCGATCTCGCGGTGGAAGGCGACGCCTTCGCCGCCCACCTCGCCCATGTCGCCAAGGATCAGCCAGCGCGGCGCCGCAGCGCGCGCGAGCACGTCGATCGCCGCGCGCACGGAATCGGGATTGGCGTTGTACGTGTCGTCGATCACCGTGGCGCCTGCGGGCGTCATCGCGCGCGCAAGCCGCCCCGCCACCGGCCGGAACGCGGCGAGCGCCGCGGCCGCCGCAGCCGGCGTCGCGCCTGCGGCAAGTGCGGCCGCCGTGGCGGCGAGCGCGTTGCGCGCCATCGCGATGCCGGGCAGCGCAAGGCGCACCGCGAAGTCGCCGCGGGGCGTGCGGACCGCGAGATCGGTGCCGGTTGCATCCAGCGCGACCGTCGCGGTCACGTCGGCGGCGGCGTCGACGCCGAATGTGATCGTCGTCGCGCCTGCGTCGTGCGCGGCGCGACGCCAGACGTCGGCGCGCGCGTCGTCGGCGTTCACGATGGCGTGACCGCCGCGCGGCAGTGCGCGGATCGCGTCGGCGTGCTCGTCGGCCACGGCGTCGACGGTCGCCATGAACTCCTGGTGCTCGCGCTGCGCGTTGTTGACGAGCGCGATCGTCGGCTGTGCGATCGCCGCGAGCTCGCGCGTCTCGCCACGGTGGTTCATGCCCAGCTCGACCACCGCGGCGCGGTGCGCGGCCCGCAACGCGAGCAACGTCAGCGGCAGCCCGATCGCGTTGTTGAAGTTGCCCGCCGTGGCGAGCACCGGGGACGAGTGGGTCCGCAGGATCGCCGCCGTCATCTCCTTGACCGTCGTCTTGCCGTTGCTGCCGGTGACGACGATCAGCGGCACGGCGAACTGCGCCCGCCAATGCAGCGCCAGCGCCTGCAGCGCCGACAGCGTGTCGGCAACGGCAACGAGGTTGCCGGGGAGCGCGTCCGCATGCTCGGCGGCGACGATCGCGCCGACGGCACCCGCGGCGAGCGCCCCGGCGACGAACGCATGGCCGTCGAAGCGCTCGCCGGCGAGCGCGACGAACAGGTCGCCCGCGCGCACGTCGCGGCTGTCGGTGGTCACGCGCGTGAACGTCGCGTTGGTGCCGCGCAGCGCACCGCCGGTCCAGCGGGCGGCGGCCGCGAGATCGGCCATCGCCGCGCCGGGCGTCGTGGGCGTCGCGTCGGTCGTCATGTCCTTCACCGCGTCGCGAGCGCCGCGAGCGCCATGTCGACGTCCGAGAACGGCGTGCGCACGCCGTCCTGTTCCTGGTAGGCCTCGTGGCCCTTGCCTGCGATCAGCACGACGTCGCCGACGTCCGCGCGGCTCACGGCGGCGCCGATCGCCGCCGCGCGGTCGAGCTCGAGGCGGCACGGTGCGTGCGGCGCGGGGACCGCGTTGACGCCGTCGACGATCGCCTGCGCGATCGCGCCCGGGTCCTCGCTGCGCGGGTTGTCGCTGGTGACGATCACGCGGTCCGCGAGCCGCGCGGCGATCGCGCCCATCTCGCCGCGCTTGCCGGGGTCGCGGTCGCCGCCGGCACCGAACACCACGACGAGCTCGCCGCCTTCCGCGACGGCCGGGCGCAACGCTGCAAGCGCCTGCGCGAGGGCATCCGGCGTGTGGGCATAGTCGACGACGACGGTCGGCTTGTGATCGCCGCCGAGCCGCTGCATCCGCCCCGGCGGCGGCGTGAGCGACCCCAGCGCCGCGAGCGCGTCGTCGAAGGGGACATCGCTCGCGAGCAGCGTCGCGAGCGTCGCCAGCAGGTTGTGGACGTTGAAGTCGCCGATCATCGCGGTGGTCGCCGTGCCGCGGCCCGCGGGCGTCTCGACGTCCATCACGATGCCGGACGACGTCGTCGCCACCGCGGTGCTGCGCACGTCGGCGCGCGTGCGGCCGTACGTCATCACCGGCCGTCCGTCGCGACGCAACGTCTCGATCAGGTGCTGGCCGAACGCGTCGTCGGCGTTGACGACGCGCACCTTGAGCGACGGCCAGCTGAAGAGCTGCGCCTTTGCCGCGCCGTAGGCAGCCATCGTCCCGTGGTAATCGAGGTGGTCGCGCGTCAGGTTCGTGAACACGGCGACGTCGAATTTCACGCCGTTGACGCGGCCCTGGTCGAGGCCGTGCGACGACACCTCCAGCGCGACGCCGCGGGCGCCCTCGGCGACCATTGCGGCCAGCACCGCCTGCAGCTCGGCCGCGTCGGGCGTCGTGTTCGCGCCAGGCGTCAGTGCGCCCGGCATGCCGTTGCCGAGCGTGCCGACGATGCCGGTCGGCCGCCCGCGCAACGTCAGCGCCTGCGCGATCCATTGCGTGCAGGACGTCTTGCCGTTGGTGCCGGTCACGCCGACGGTCCACAGCGCACGCGACGGGTGGCCGTAGATGAAATCCGCGATGAAGCCGAGCCGTTGCGCGAGCTTGGGGACGGCGGCGTTGGGCACGACCCACTCGGGTTTCCACGCGAAGCCGGCGTCGTCCCACAGCACGCCGACGGCGCCACGCGCGATCGCGTCGCCGATGAACGCGCGACCGTCCGCGCGCGTGCCCTTGTACGCCGCGAACGCGTCGCCGGCCGCGACGCGGCGGCTGTCGCTGACGATGCGCCGCGGCTTGACCGGAAGGCGCGACAGGATCGCGGCGGCTTCGCTCGTCATCCGCGTGCTCCGCAGGTGGCCGCGCGCGTCACGTTTCCTCCGCCACGGTCGCCGCCTCGGGCGGCAGCACGACGTTGTTGACGGGCGCGTCGGTCGGCACGCCGAGCATCCGCAGCGCGGAGCCCATCACCGTCGAGAAGACGGGCGCCGACACGCTGCCGCCGTAGTACGAGCTGCCTTCCGGCTCGTCGATCATCACGGCGACGATCAGCCGCGGGTTCGACAGCGGCGCGAGGCCGACGAACGACGCAACGTACTTGTTCACGTAGACATGGTTCTCGAGCTTGTGCGCGGTGCCGGTCTTGCCGCCGACGCGGTAGCCCGGCACCTGCGCGAGCGGCGCCGTGCCGCCGGGCTGCGTCACCATCTCGAGCATCCTGCGCATCGCCGCGGCGGTCTGCGGCTTCAGCACCGGCTTGCCGGCCACCGGCCCGTCCGTCTTGAACAGCGTCACCGGCTTCAGGTCGCCGTCCCCGGCGAAGATCGTGTAGGCGCGCGCGAGCTGCACGAGGTTCACCGACAGGCCGTGCCCATACGCCATCGTCGCCTGCTCGATCGGGCGCCACGTCTTCGCGGGGCGCAGCCGACCGGACACCTCGCCGGGGAAGCCGGTGCCGGGCGGCGAGCCGAAGCCGTCGTCGGACAGCGCGTTCCACATCGTCGCCGGCGGCAGGCCCAGCGCGATCTTGGCCGCCCCGATGTTCGACGACTTCTGGATCACCTGCTCGACGGTCAGCAGGCCTTCCTTGTGGTCGTCGTGGATCGTATTGCTGCCGAGCTGCCAGACGCCGCCGTTCGTGTTGATGACCGTGTGCGGCGTGATCGTGCCTGCCTCGAGGCCTGCCGCGATCGTGAACGGCTTCATCGTCGAGCCCGGCTCGAACACGTCGGTCAGCGCGCGGTTGCGCATCCGTTCGCGCGCGAGCTTCTCGCGGCCGTTCGGGTTGTACGTCGGCAGGTTGGCGAGCGCCAGGATCTCGCCACTGCGCGCGTCGAGGATCACGATGCCGCCGGCCTTCGCCTTGTTCTTCTCGATCGCCGCCTTCAGCTCGCGGAACGCGAGGTACTGCAGCCGCGAGTCGATCGACAGCGCGAGGTCGTGGCCCTCCTGCGGTGCGCGGATCGACGCGACGTCCTCGACGACCTCGCCGCGCCGGTTGACGATCACGCGGCGGCTGCCCGGCGTGCCCGCGAGCCACGCCTGCTGCGCGAGCTCCATCCCTTCCTGGCCCGCGTCGCCGTCGCCGGTAAAGCCGACCAGGTGGCTCGTCACCTCGCCGCCAGGGTAATAGCGGCGATAGCCGTTCTCGTCGTTGAGGCCGCGGATCTTGAGCGCCATCGCACGCGCGGACACCTCGGGCGCCACCTGCTTCGCGAGGTAGACGAAGTCGTCCGCCGCGGCCACGCGCTTGGCGAGTGCCTGCGGCGTCGTGTCCAGGATGCGCGCGAGCGCCGCGAGCTCGGGCGCCGTCGGCTGGAACTGCGACGGGAACACCCACAGCGACTTGACCGGCGTCGACACCGCGAGCGGATCGCCGAAGCGGTCGAGGATGCGGCCGCGGTGCGCGGGAACTTCAAGCTCGCGCGAATAGCGTGCCGCGCCGCGTTCCTGCAGGAACGCGTTGTCGAAGCCCTGCAGGTAGAGCGCGCGCCCGGCGAGGACGGTGAACATCAGCGCGATCACGGCGAACAGCAGCATCGCGCGGCCGCCGGGCAGGCGCGGCTCCGCGGCGGCCTTCTCGCGCATCTGGCGCGGCGTCACTTGGCGGCTCCCGCGGGCACGACCTCGACGCGGCTCGGGCCCGGGATCTGCATGCCGAGCTGCTCGCGCGCGATGCGCTCGACGCGGGCCGGCATGCCCCACGTCGACTGCTCGAGCGTCAGTTGCCCGTACTCGGTGTCGTACGCGCGCTGCTGCGCCTGCGCGCGCTCGAGCTCGACGAAGCGCTTGCGTGCCTGGTGGCGCGACGTCACGAGCGACAGTGCGCACAGCACGACGATCGCGAGCAGCACGAGGTTCACGCGCGTCACGCCCGCGCTCCGCTCGGGGCGTGCGGCCACGGCGCTGCCGTGCGCGCGGCGACGCGCAGCACGGCGCTGCGCGCGCGCGGGTTGGCCGCTGCCTCGTCGGCACCGACCTTCTGCGCGCGGCCGACGGCGGCGAGCGGGGGCAGCGGCAGCTCGGCGGCGCGCAACGGCATCCGCGCCAGCGCCGGATCACCGGCGAACGGCTGCGAATGCGCGGCGATGAAGCGCTTGACGATGCGGTCCTCGAGCGAGTGGAAGCTGATGACGGCGAGCCGGCCGCCAGCCCGCAGCCGCGCGCACGCGGCGGGCAACGCGGCCTCGAGTTCGTCGAGCTCGCGGTTCACGTGGATCCGAAGGGCCTGGAACGTGCGCGCGGCCGGATCCTGACTCCAATCACCCCGCGTGCGCGCGCCGAGGGCTTGCGCGACGACCGCAGCGAGCCGCCGCGTGGTGACGACGGGCTCGTGCGCGCGCGCCGCAACAATTGCTCTTGCAACCGACTGAGCAAACCGTTCTTCGCCATGTTCGCGGATGACCTCCGTCAGCTCGCGCGTCGAGGCACGCGCGATGAAATCGGCGGCGGACTCGCCGCGCGACGGGTCCATCCGCATGTCGAGCGGGCCGTCCTGCCGATAGGAAAAGCCGCGCGTGGCCACATCGATCTGCGGCGAGGAGATTCCGAGATCGAACAGCACGCCGTCGACGAAATCGATGTGGAGCGAGTCGAGCACGGCGGGCAGTCCGGAGAACCACGCGCGGCGGAAAAGGAAACGGGAGTCGTCGACGCGGCCTGCCGCGGCCGCGGCGTCGGGATCGCGGTCGAGCGCGACGAGGCGCCCGGCGGGCCCAAGCGCGGCGCGGATGCGCGCGCTGTGGCCACCGCGGCCGAACGTCGCGTCGACATAGGTGCCGTCGGCGCGGATTGCGAGCGCGGCGACCGCCGCGTCGAGCAGCACCGGGATGTGGGGAAGGGTCGCCGCATCGCGCGTCACAGCGAGAAGCCGGAGAGCTCCGGCGGCAGGTCGTTCGCGTCGAACGCGATCGCCTTCGCGGTCTGTGCGTCCCATGCGGCTGCGTCCCACAACTCGAGGCGCCGGCCCTGGCCCGCGAGCACGACGTCCTTGTCGAGGGCTGCGAATGCGCGCAACGGCGGCGACACGAGCACGCGGCCCGCGGCGTCGATCTCGACGTCTTCCGCGTGGCCGACGATCAGCCGCTGCAGCGCGCGGATGCGCTCGTCGAACGACGACAGCGCCATCAGGCGCGCCTCGATCGGCTGCCACGCGGCGAGCGGGTACACGAGCAGGCAACGGCTGGGGTCGGCCGTGATCACGACGCGCCCGGTGCCGTTGGCGAGCGCCGCGCGCTGGCGTGCGGGCACGGCCAGGCGACCCTTGGCGTCGAGGGCGAGCCGCGCGATGCCGCGAAACGTCGGCCCCTCCGCCTGGCTGCCCGTACCGATTGCCCCGTCGTCGTTCACCCCGCCTCCGCCCCGATGTGAGTACTCATTAACGGCAGCGGATTTTCACCGGTCTGCCATCGATTTTCCCCACTTTGACCCACTTTCTACCACTTGGGCGCGACTATACGCAGGTCGGCTACGGGTGGTCAACCATTTCTTTTTACCGAACAAGGACTTAGGACACAAATGCAACGCCAGATTTTTCCGCAGCAAAAATATGAACTTAGCGCACACTCTCCATGTGATTTGCGAGGATATGCCACGAAAACCGAACGATTGTTCGCCGCATCGACCGAAAGTAGGCGGCAGGCATGGCGCCAAAGGCCGGACCCGGCTATGCGATTTGCATGAAATTGCGCGTTATCGCGCGATGCCTCCTGCGCCGTCCAACGGTGGCACACCCACGGTCCTCGCGTGCGTTTCGCGCGACAACGGCAACACCAAAGCCTTGTGCCGCGGTCATTTGCTACGCGTAGTTCAAGGAATGTGCGAAACTGGACCCGACGCCACCCTTTTGGCCGCCCCCTCTCGGGGCCGCCCGCGCGAGGATTACGATGCGCCGCTTGACGATGTCGCTGATGCTGCTGGCCGCGGCCATGGCGCTGCCTGGCTGTGCGAACGACCGCTTCTCGTACGCGCGCCAGGATCCGTTCCTGTGGTTCCTGAGCGGCATGCCCGCGCCGTACGACCTCGGCTGGAAGCAGGAGCCCGTCCCGGACCTGCCGGTGTTGAACCCAGTGGACTATGTGCCTGTCCAGCCACCACCGCCCCTCGACTACCCGCGTGGCTGGAATCCGGATAATCCGCCTTTGATGCCCGCGGACGTGGACGGGGCACCGGCCCCGGCCGTACCCCAACCGACTCCTGCTCCCGAATCCCGTTGTGCCGTTTCCGCCTGCGACCCGACCACTGCCCAGCCTGCGACTGATCCCGTGGCCGACGATGGCGACGTGCTGCGCGTTGTCGTGGATGTTGACGACGCAGGCGCTGGCCGCGCCGGATCCGCCAGCGGGCAACGCTGACGTCCCGGCGGCGCCCGCCGCCACCTCCCCCGCCCCGCCGCCGGACGCCGCGCGTGCCGGCGCGGCCGCCGCGCCCGGCGCCACCGACGCGACCCGCGAAGACGGCCAGCGCCAGTTCCGCTACCAGGTCACGATCGACGCGCCCGCGCCGCTGGTCGCGCTGATCGAAGGCCACGTCGCGCTGGTGCGCTGGCAGTCGTTCGAGGACATGACGCGCACGCTGTTCGACCGCATCGCGCGCGAGGCCGTCACCGAAAGCAACCAGGCGGCGGCATCGCTCGGCTGGTTTTCCGCGCACACCGACATCGTCGTCGACACGTCCTCGTCGCCGGTCGCCGTCACGCTGCGCGTCGATACCGGCCCGCCGACACGCATCGCCAACGTAGCGCTCGACGTCACGGGCCCCGCCACGACCGATGCGCCGGTGGGCACCGCCGCCATCCGCGCGCTGCGCGCCGACTGGCTGCTGCCCACCGGCGAGACGTTCACGCAGGCGAACTGGGACGCCGCGAAGTCCGGTGCCGTCGAGCGGCTGTCGCGCAACGGGTATCCCGCCGTCACGATCGCGCACAGCGAGGCGTACGTTGACCCCGACGCGCAGACGGCCGACCTGACGCTTGCGCTGGCGAGCGGGCCGCTGTTCCACTTCGGCGACATCAAGGTCGTTGGGCTGCAGCGCTATCCCGCCTGGATCGTCGAGAACTTCAGCACGCTGAAGCCGGGCGAGCGCTACGACGCGACGCGGCTCGACGAGGTCGTGCGCCGCGTCGCCGCCACTGGCTATTTTTCCAGTGTCCACGCGACGATCGACACGGACCCCGCCACCGCGGATGCGTCGCCGATCACCGTCCAGGTGCTGGAGGCACCGACCCGAACGGTCGAGTTCGGCGTCGGCTACTCGACCGACACGCAGTTCCGCGCCAACGCCAACTACCGCAACGTCGACATCGACGGCAACGGGCTGCAGTTCACCGCGGACATGCGGCTCGAGCAGCTGCTGCAGTCCGGCTCGCTGATGCTCGTGTGGCCGCCGGGCTCGAGCCACTGGGTCAACTCGGCGCAGGCGCAGATCGAGCGTACCGACATCGAGAACCTCGTGACGCAGACGGCCGTCGTCGGCGCGCGGCGCACGATGGTCGACCAGCGCGACAACTGGGCATACGGCGCGGCGATGTACTTCGACGACGAGCGGCCGGAAGGTGCGCCGTCCGACATCTCGCACGCGCTGTACGTCGACGCCGTGCGCACGTGGCGGCGCACCGACGAGCTGGTGGCGCCGACGCGCGGCTACAACGTCCAGCTGCAGGCCGGCGGTGGCATCCCCGGCGCGTCGACGCGCGGCTTCGGCCGCGTCATCGCGCAATGGGCGTGGTGGCACCCGATCAACCGCGACTGGGAATGGACCGCGCGCGCCGAGGGCGGCGCCGTGCTCGCGCCTTCGCGCGACGGCATCCCGTCGGCGCTGCTGTTCCGTACCGGCGGCGATACGACCGTGCGCGGCTACGCCTACCAGAGCCTCGGTGTGAAGAGCGGCGATGCGATCGTGCCCGGCCGCTACTACGCGGTGGCGAGCACCGAGGTCACGCGCTGGTTCAGCCCGCTGTGGGGCATCGCCACATTCGTCGACGCCGGCAACGCGGCCGACGAGCTGCACGACCTCGCGCCGGTTGCCGTCGGCGCGGGCTTCGGCGTGCGCCTGCGCACGCCGATCGGCCCGTTCCGCATCGACGTCGCGTACGGCGACCTGTCGCACAGCGTCCGGCTGCACATGTCGGTGGGACTGTCGTTTTGAACGCGCCGCCGCCCGCCGCGCCCGCGCGGCCCACGCCACGCGTGCGGCTCGGTCGCATCGCCGCGCGCGCGACGATCGCGGTCGTCGTCGCGGCGCTCGCGTCGGTCCTGCTGTTCTTCGCCGCGATCACCACCGATACGGGGCTGCCGTACGTGATGCGCGAGATCGCGCGGCTGACGGACGGGCGCCTGACCGTCGACGGTGCGTCCGGCTCGCTGCTGTCGACGTTCCGGGCGCGCGAGTTGCGCTGGCAAGGCCCGACCACGCGCGTGATCGCCCGCGACGTGCTGGTCACGTGGTCACCCTGGGCGCTTGCGCAGCGGCGGCTCGCCGTCGCCACGCTGGGCGCCGGCACGATCGACGTGAAGGTCGCGAGCGACGGCGCTTCGCCGGCAACGCTGCCGGACAGCCTGGGCTTGCCGCTGGACGTCGCGATCGACCATGCGAGCGTGACGACGCTCGACTGGGCCGTCGGCGAGCGCACCGGCCGTGTCACCGGCATCGCATTCGGCTACACGGGTGACGCGCGGACGCACGCGCTGACGTCGCTGCTGCTCGGCTTCGAGGAAGGTCACGTCGCCGGCAACGTGACGCTGGGCGCCGCGAAGCCGTTCCCGGCCGGCGGCCGTATCGAGTTCACCGGCAGCGACCGGCTGGCCGGCGTCACGCTGGCGACGCGACTCGGCGGCACGCTCGCCGCGCTCACCGTCGACGCCGACGGCCGCGCCGACGACGCGACGGTCACCGGCCACGCCGAGCTGACGCCGTTCACGCCGGCGCCGCTCGCGCGGCTGGACGTCGACGCGCGCAACGTCGACACCGCGCGCTTCGTGCCATCGCTGCCGGCAACGCGGATCGACGCCACGCTGCACGCGACACCCGCGCCTGACGGCTTCACCGGTACGCTGTCGCTCGTCAACGTCGCGCCGGGCCGGCTCGACGCCGCGCGGCTGCCGGTCGAGTCGCTGCGCGCGACGTTTGCGCAGTCAGCCGCGCGCTTCGCGCTGTCCGACCTCGACGTCGCGCTCGCTGGCGGCGGCCGCGTGCGCGGCCGCGGCGACATCACGCTCGCCGGCGACCACGCGTCGACGTGGTCACTCGAGCTCGCGGGTGTGAACCTCGCGGCGCTGCATTCGTCGCTCGTGCCGACGCGGCTCGCGGGCCGCGTCGACGCGACCCTCGACGGCGCCGTGCAGCGCCTCGAGGGCAACGTGGCGGACGCAGACCGCCGCCTGGCCCTCGACTTCGCCGCACGCTTGGCCGACGGCGAAGCAGTGCTGACGCGCGGCCGCCTTGGCACCGCGTACGGCAGCGTGGAGGCCACCGGGCGCGTCGCGCTCGCCGAACCGCGCGCCTTCACGCTCGAGGCGACGGCGCGCCACTTCGATCCCGCGACGCTCGCGGCCGTCGCGCACGGCACGCTCGACGCCGGCCTCACGGTCCGCGGCGTGCTGGCGCCCGCGCTGCGCGCGAGCGTCGACGGCCACGTCGCGCCGACGTCGACGTGGGGCGGCGAGAAGCTCGCGGCCACGCTGCGCGCGGACCTGGCGCGCGGCAGCGCGAGCGGCATCGCCGTCGACGCGACGCTGGGGTCGACCCACGCGACGCTCGACGGCGCACTGGGCCGTCCCGGCGCCACGCTCGCATGGACGCTCGCCGCGCCGACGCTGGCGGAGCTCGCGAAGCTTCACGTCGCGGGTTTGCCGCCGACGCTCGCCGGCGCACTGCAGGCGAAGGGCACGGTCGCGTATGCCGGCGGCCCGCTCGTTGGCGCCGGCCTCGTCGTCGACGCCCGCGCGACCAAGCTCGTCATCGGCGCCGTGCACGCCGAGCAGGCGACGCTGCAGGCCAACGTCGCGCAAGCCACGGGACCGGTCAAGCAGCCGCCGCGCGATCGCTCGCTCGCGCTCACGCTCGACGCCGACGGCATCGCCGGGCCGCTCGTCGTCGACCATGCGCATGCGGCGCTCGACGGGACCGTCGACGCCCATACGCTGACGGTCGCGCTGGCGGCGCGCGGTGACCGCGTCGACGCGACCGTCAAGGGTGGCCTCGCCACGGCAGGTGACGCGCTGCACTGGCGCGGCACGCTCGCCGCGCTGGATACGCGCGGCAAGGTGAAGCTCGCGCTGGCCGCGCCCGCGACGCTCGAGTTCAGCGCCGCGCACGTCGCGCTCGCCAACGTTGTGCTCGGCTTCGACGGCGGGCGGGTCGACGTCGCCCGTTTCGCGTGGGATCACGGCCGTATCGACACTGCCGGCCAGTTCTCGGCACTGCCGCTCGCGAGCATCGCGCAGGTGGCCGGGCAGCCGCTTCCGATGCGCTCGACGCTCACGTTGCGCGGCGCATGGCGCGTCGCGGCAGCGCCACGGCTCGACGGGACGTTTCGCGTCGAGCGGGACGCAGGCGACCTTTATGCGTCGGACCCCGACAATCCAGAGGCGCCGGAGCTCGCGATCGGGCTGCACGAGCTGGTCGTTGCCGGCACGCTCGCCAACGACGCGCTTGCCGTCGACGCGCGGATCGCTTCGGACCGCGCGGGCAACGCGACGCTGACGGCGAGCGTCGCCGCCGGCACCGCGCCGGGCCGCATTGCGACCGACACGCCGTTCACGCTGAAGCTCGCCGCAAGGCTGGGCTCGCTCGCGCTGCTGGAGCCGTGGCTCGGCACGACCGCGGCGATCGACGGGCGCGCCGTGGCCGACGTCAGCGCCACGGGCACGCTGCGCGCGCCGGTGTGGTCCGGGACGATCGATGGCGACGGCATCCGCATGGACTCGCCGCAATGGGGCCTGCAGGTGTCCGACGGCCGCATCCGCGCGCGCCTCCTCGACGACGTGCTGCAGCTCGACGAGTTCTCGGTCCGGGGCGGCGATGGCACGTTCGTCGCGCACGGCACGCTCGCGCGGAACGGCGCGGGTGCCGACGATGACGCGGCGAACATCACGTGGCAGGCGAGGAATTTCCGCCTTCTCAACCGGCCGGACCGGCATTTCGTCGTCAACGGCGACGGCCGCGCGTCACTGCAAGGCCAGCGCCTGGCGCTGTCGGGCCGCGTCGACATCGTCGAGGGCCGCATCGCCTACGAGCCGCTGCCACCGCTGCTCGGCGACGACGTCGTCATCAAGGGCCGGCCGCGGCCACCCGCCGACGACCAGCTGCGCTCGACGACCGTGCAGCTCGATTTCGACGTGAACCTGGGCAACCGCGTCACGTTCACCGGCATGGGGCTCGAGGCGCGGCTCGGCGGTCGCGTCCACGTGACCACGGGACCCGACGGCCTGCTGCAGGGCCGCGGCACCATCCGTACGCTCAGCGGGACGTACTACGCGTTCGGCCAGCGCCTCGTCATCGATCGCGGCGTCCTGTATTTCGACGGCCTCCTCGCCAACCCGGGGCTCGACGTCGTCGCCTTGCGCCGCAACACCGCCGTGGAGGCAGGCGTGCAGCTGACCGGAACCGTGCGCCTGCCACGGCTCGCGCTCGTCTCGAACCCGCCGGTGCCGGACAACGAGAAGCTCGCGTGGCTGATCACGGGCCAGCCGCCCGGCCGCGCGGGCAGCGCGGACGCGGCGGCGATCGCGGCCGCGTCGTCGGTGCTGCTGGCGAACGGCGGCAAGCCGATCACGACCACGCTCGCGCAGCGCCTCGGCCTCGACGACATCAGCGTCCACCAGGCGCAGGGCAGTGCGACGACCGCGGGCGGGACGCAGGCGCAGGGCCAGGTCATCGCGTTCGGCAAGCAACTCACCGACCGCCTGACGCTCGTTTACGAGCAGGGGCTCACGGTGGCGACCAACGCGCTGCGGCTCGACTACCGGTTGTCGCGCTTCGTCACCGTGCGCGCCGAAGCGGGCCTCGTGTCCGGCATCGGCATCGCGTTCCGGCGCTCGTTTCCGTAGCAGTCGGGGCGCGGCGCCGTCACGGATAGGCGGGCAGATAGCGGCCGAGGAAGTCCTGCACCTGCCGGTAGAAGTCGAAGCTGTTCTTCTCGAGCAGGAAGCCGTGCCCCTCTTCCGGGTACACGGTCCACTCGACCGGCGTGCCGTTGGCCTTCAGCGCGTCGCGCATCTTCTCGCCGTGGACGACGGGTACCCGCACGTCCGAGCCGCCGTACACCATCAGGACCGGTGCCTTGATCTTCGCCGCGTTCTGCAGTGGCGACACCTCCTTCAGCATCGCCGCGTCCTTGTCCGGGTCGCCGAGGATTTCCTTGGCCGCATACTTGAGGTACGTCGAATCCGAGAAATCCGACCACGTCACGGTGAACATCATCTCGATGTCGGTGACGCCGACGTAGTTGATGCCGCAACGCCAGCGATCCGGGTCGCGCGCGAGCCCTTCCATCACCGCATAGCCGCCGTAGCTCGCCCCCATGATGCACGCGCGCTTCGCGTCGACGATCCCCTGCCCCGCGAGCCAGTCCATGCCATCGTTGAGGTCGTCCTGCATGCCGCGGCCCCACTGCTTCCAGCCGGCCTGGAACAGCTTCGTGCCCCAGCCCATGCTGCCGCGGAACTCGGGTTCCAGCACCGCATAACCGAGTGCCGCGAGGTAGGCCGCCTCGGGATTCCAGTCCCAATAGACGCCGCGCACGTTGGGCCCGCCGTGGACGAGCACGATGAGCGGCAGGTTCTTCGCGGTACGGCCCGGCGGCAACGTGAGGAAGGCCGGGATCTCGAGCCCGTCGCGCGCCTTGTAGCGGACCGCCTTGCGGGCCGGCATCTTCGCGGGGTCGATCGCCTTGCGCGCGTCGCCGAGGAACTCGAGCTTGCCCTTCGTCGCGTCCAGCAGGTACCACTGGCCCGGCTGCCGGTCCGAGAATGCCGTGACGAGGTAGACGTCGGCCGTGCCGCGCGAGATGAAGTTGACGGTGTCGGGCAGCGCCTTGTCCACCGCGGCCTGCGCCCGTGCATACTCGTCGTCGAACCAGACGGTGCCCGCTTTCTCGACGTCGTAGCGCATGCCGACCAGCTTGCGCGTGCGCGGGTCGAACACGAGGCCGCCCTCGAAATCCGCGCGCGGGTATGCCGCGACCGACTCGCCGAGGGCCTTCTTCTGCGCATCCCAGCGGTACAGCGCGAACGTGTCGCGACCACGGTTGGATGCGACGATCAGCGTGCCGTCGGCGTCGAACGCCACCGGCACCGTGCGCCCGTCGCGCAGGCCGGCCTGGTCGATCGCTTCCCACTTCGCGTCCGCCGACGGGCGCCACCAGGTGCGGAACGCCACCGCGTTCTCGTCGGTCACCACCGCACGCAACACGCCCTTCTGGTCGAACACGTAGTCGTCGACCGCGCCGGGTTTGTCGAGCGATTCGAGCGTGCGCCTGCCGGTCGCGACGTTGACGCGGTAGGCATCCGGATGCTCGCGATCGTGGTCGTTGACCGCGACGAAGATTTCCGGGCTCCCGTCATGCGCGACGCCGAGCAGTCGCATGCCGTGGTAGCGCAGGACGCCCGCGCTGAAGGCCATCTTGACCGTCGGCGACAGCATGCGCACCTCCTTGCCGTCGCGATCGACGGCGAACAGGCCACCGCCCCTCTGCTCCCCCAGGCCTGCCTGCCCGTCGTACACGCTGAACACGAGGTAGTCGTCGTTGACCCACGTGTAGCCCCCGATGTCATAGCCGTCGACGATGGCCACGACCTTGGGCTCGCGCGTGTCCAGCGCCATCACGGCCAGGCCGAGGCGCCCGTTGCTCGCCGTCGTCAGGCCGGCCAGGTACTTGCCGGACGGCGAGATCGACACGGACTTGTATTTCGCGTGGGCGAAGTACGGGGTGGGATCGACCGCGGGCGCGGCTGCCGCGAGCGCAAGCGGGGACATGGCCACCGCGAACAGCAGGACGCAGGAGCGCAGCACCGAGAAGGCGTGGCGGAGGGGCATGGTGGGTAACGGGCGGTGGGCAGAAAGGGATTGGACGTCAGTGCAGCAGGCCTGCCGCGAGCTCGAACGAGCGCAGCCGCGCCGGCTGTTCGTAGATCTGCGCGGTGAACAGGATCTCGTCGACGCGCGTGCGGGCCAGGAAGCCGGCGAGGCCCTCGCGCACCGTCGCGGGCGACCCGACGAAAGCGTCGCGGAACGACGCCATGATCGCGTCGCGCTCGGGCGGCGACCACAAGGCGTCGAGGTCGTCCACCGGCGGCGGCAGCAAGCCCGGCCGCCCGCTGCGCAACCGATAGCGCTGCACCTGCGCCGACGTGAACAGGCGCTGCGCAGTGGCGTCGTCGTCGGCGACGACGACGTTGACGCAGGCCATCGCATGCGGTGCCGACAGTGCCGCCGATGGCGTGAAGCGGGCGCGATAGATCGCCAGCGCGTCGTACAGCGCGGCCGGTGCGAAATGCGACGCGAACGCGAACGGCAGGCCGAGCTCGGCGGCAAGCTGCGCGGAATAGAGGCTGGAGCCCAGCAGCCACAGCGGGACCTCGCTGCCGGTGCCGGGCACGGCGCGCACGCGGCGCGCGTCGCCTGCAGGCGCGAGCAGTGCCTGCAGCTCGACGACGTCCGCGGGGAAGTGGTCCGCACTGGACACGAGGTCGCGGCGCAGCGCGCGGGCGGTCAGCGGATCCGTGCCCGGCGCGCGGCCGAGGCCCAGGTCGATGCGGCCCGGGTACAGCGCCTCGAGCGTGCCGAATTGTTCCGCGATGACGAGCGGCGCGTGGTTGGGCAGCATCACGCCGCCGGCGCCGACGCGGATCGTGCGCGTCCCTTGCGCGATGTAGCCGATGACCACGGCAGTAGCCGCGCTCGCGATGCCCGGCATGTTGTGGTGCTCCGCGAGCCAGTACCGGCCATAGCCCAGCGCTTCGGCATGGCGGGCGAGCGCCAGCGAACGCGCGAGTGCTTCGCGCGGTCCTTCGCCTTCGCAGACAGGCGCAAGGTCGAGCACGCCAAAGGGCAGCATCGCCCAAGTATAGCCACCCGTCCGGTTGCATCCGGTTACGCGCGGGTACAATCCCGGCGCCGCATCCGTACCCCCTCGCATGCTTGCCGATCTGTTCAATCGCTACGAGTGGCTGCTGTGGGTCGTCCTCGTGGGCCTGCTGCTGGCTGCAGCGCACGGCGGCGACTACGTCGCCCGCGTCGCGGAACGCCGCGGCCGCACGCACGATGCACACACGCTGACCGTCGAAGGCGCGCTGCTGGGCCTCCTGTCGCTGCTGCTCGGCTTCACGTTCTCGATGGCCAACGACCACTTCGTGACGCGGCAGCACGACCTCGACAGCGAGGTCACCGCGATTGCCGCCGTGTGGCGGCACGCGGCACTGCTGCCACCTGCCGAGGCCGCCGCCGCGCGAGGACTGGTCCGGCGCGACGTGGACGCCCAGCTCGCGCTGTACGCGGCGAGCGACGACGAAAGCGACATCGACACGGTCGTGGCCGCCGCGACGTCGGCGCCCATGGCGCTGTGGCAATTCGCGCGCGACTACCTGGCGGGGCATCCGGCGGACCCGGAGGCGCGCGCACTGCTCGTCGCGGTCGACACGATGATCGACGCGCACCGGCTGCGCGTGGCCTCGATCCGCAAGGTGATCGCGCCGTCGGTCCTCGTGCTGCTGACCGGCGTCGCGATGGCGGGGCTGTGCGTGATGGGCTACGCGTCGCGGGCGAGCGGCAAGATGCACAGCCTGCTGCCGCCGCTGATGGCGATCGTCGTCGCCTCGGTGATCACGCTGATCGTCGACCTGCACTCGCCATCGCGGGGCATGATCCGGCTCAGCACGGATGGCCTGACCCAGCTGCAGGCCGAGGTGCACGCGGTGCCGTGACCTCCGGCAGCCCGGGGGAAGGATGGCGCGCCCGACAGGATTCGAACCTGTGACCCTTGGCTTCGGAAACCAATACTCTATCCAACTGAGCTACGGGCGCCTTGCGGCAGCATTCTAGCAGCCGCGGGGCACGGCAACCCCCGGCGGCATCGCGGTCCGCAGCGGCCGACGGTATAATGTTGCGTTTGTCGACGCCGGCCCGCTCGGCGACCGACGTTCCGTTCGCATCCACCCACGCCCTACGCCCGCTGCCGACCATGACGGACCACGCCCCGCAGGAAGATCACCAGCATTCGTCGCCGATCAAGACGCCGAAGCAGCTCGCCATCGTCGTGGTGCTGTCGTTCGTGATCCCGATCGCGATCATCATCCTGATCTCCCAGTTCGTGACCGGCGGCATGTCGGGCGCGGACACGAACAACGAGGCCGTCGTCTCGGCGCGGATCGCGCCGGTGGCAACCGTCGTCGTCCGCGACCCCAACGCGCCGAAGACGCTGCAGACCGGCGAGCAGGTGTTCGTCGGCGTCTGCAAGACGTGCCACGAAGCCGGCCTCGCCGGCGCGCCGAAGGTCGGCGACAAGGCCGCATGGGCCCCGCGCATCGCACAGGGCGAAGCCACGCTGTTCAGCCACGCGATCGGGGGCTTCAACGGCAAGAACGGCGCGATGCCCGCCAAGGGTGGCAACCCGGATCTCGACGACGTCGAGGTCCAGCGCGCCGTCGTCTACATGGCCAATGCGTCGGGCGGAAACCTGAAGGAGCCGCCAGCGCCCAAGGCGGCCGCGCCCGCCACCACCACGACCGCGACGCCTGCCGCAACCTCCGCGCCCGTGGCAACCGCAAGCGCCCCGATGGCCGCCCCTGCGGCCGCCGCCGCACCCGCTGCTGCTGCAGCCGCTGCTGCGCCTGCCGCCGCCGTCGACGGCAAGGCGGTGTTCACCGCCACCTGTTCCGTCTGCCATGCGGCGGGCATCGCCGGCGCGCCGAAGTTCGGCGACAAGGCAGCGTGGGCGCCGCGGATCGC
This sequence comes from Pseudomonadota bacterium, assembly GCA_018241745.1. Taxonomy (GTDB): domain Bacteria; phylum Pseudomonadota; class Gammaproteobacteria; order Burkholderiales; family Casimicrobiaceae; genus VBCG01. The sequence continues at coordinate 5,498 of JAFEDG010000142.1, read as the reverse complement.
GCAGGGCCTCCCGACCCTCCAGCAGCACGCGATCGCGGGCTACCAGGGCAAGTCCGGCGTGATGCCACCGAAGGGTGGCAACGCGTCGCTGTCGGACGCAGCGGTCAAGGCCGCCGTCGAGTACATGGTGTCGGCCGCCAAGTAACGCGGCGCACCGCGCGGCACACCGGCCGCGCGCCATCGACAAGGGCCGCCTCACCGCGGCCCTTTTTGCGGGTGTCGGCGCCGGGCTAGCGCGCGACCATCGCCTTCAATGCCTTCAGCCGCGCGGCGCCCGCCTCGCGCTCGGACGCGGCCTCGGCGGGCGGCAGCGGCGCGCCGCGATAGCGCAAGTCTTCCTGCGCGAGCTCCTGGATGAAGCGGGACGGTGCGCAGTCGACGCGTCCGCCGGCACGCTTGCGCGCACGGCAGTACGACAGGTGCAGCGAGCGCTGTGCGCGCGTGACGCCGACGTACATCAGGCGCCGCTCCTCGTCGATGCTGCCGGCGTCGATCGCCTCCCGGTGGGGCAGGATGCCCTCCTCGACGCCGATCAGGAACACGTGCGGAAACTCGAGGCCCTTGGCCGCGTGCAGCGTCGACAGGTGCACGGCGTCGGCAGCCTCGCCGTCGCGACCGTCGAGCAGCGTGATCAGCGCGATCATCTGCGTGAGCTCCAGCAGGTTCTTGCTGTCCGCCTCGCCCTTGCGTGAAAGCCAGGCGACGAAATCGCGGACGCTCTGCGCCCGCGACGCCGCGTCCTTCTTGTCGAATGTCGCCAGCAGGTAGTCCTCATAGCCGATGAGACGCACCAGCTCGTCGATCAGGCGGCCGGCCGGCTCGCGAGGCGCGCGATAACGCAGGTCGTTGATGACCGCGCAGAACTGCTCGAGCACCTCCCGCGCGCGCGGCTGCGCACTGTCGCGGAACGCCGGCTCGAACACGGCGGCGAAGAGACTGCAGCCGTGCGCGGCCGCGACGTCGGACAGCCGCGCGAGCGTGGTCTCGCCGACGCCACGCTTCGGCGTCGTGGCCGCGCGGATGAACGCGGGATCGTCGTCGTCGTTGGCGACGAGCCGCAGGTAGGCGACGATGTCCTTGATCTCGGCGCGCTCGAAATACGACTGGCCGCCGCTGATCGTGTACGGGATGTTCTCGGCGCGCAGCGCCGTCTCGACGGCACGCGCCTGGTGGTTGCCGCGGTACAGCACCGCATAGTCGCCCCAGGCGCCACGATGCTCGAAGCGGTGGGCGGAGATGGCAGCCGCAACCGACTCGGCTTCCGCCTCGTCGTCCTCCGCCGGCGCCACGTGGATCGTGTCGCCGGTGCCGAGGTCGCTCCACAGCTTCTTGTCGTGCAGCTTGGGATTGTTTGCGATCAGCGCGTTGGCCGAGCGCAGGATGCGCACCGACGAGCGGTAGTTCTGCTCGAGCTTGATTACCTTGAGGTCGGGGTAATCCTCCGCGAGCTTGCCCAGGTTCTCGATCGTGGCGCCGCGCCAGCCGTAGATCGCCTGGTCGTCGTCGCCCACGGCGGTGAAGCCCGCCGCATTGGCGACCAGCCGGCGGAACAACGCGTACTGCGCCGGGTTCGTATCCTGGTACTCGTCGACCAGCACGTGCGCATAGCGGCTGCCCCAATGCGCGGCGCGCTCGGCGTCGCGCTCGAACAGCGCCAGCGGGCGCACGATCAGGTCGTCGAAATCCACGGCCTGGTAGGCGGCGAGCGTGTCTGCATAGCGGACATACGCGCGCGCGGCGGCGAGCGCATCGGCGTCCGCCGCGGTCGCAAGCGCGGCCTCCGGCGTCACCAGCGCGTTCTTCCATTGCGAGATCTTCCATTGCGCCTTGCGGGCGCGCGCGCGGTCCGTCGTCGCGACGAGCTCGGCGACGATGCTCTCGAGGTCGTTGGGATCGAAGATCGAGAACCCGGGCTTCAGGCCCAGCGCCTTCGCCTCGCGCCGCACGATGGACAGGCCCAGCGCGTGGAACGTGGCGATCGTGACCTTCTTCGCCGCGTCGCCGTTGCCTTCGGCGGCAAGGAGCTTGTCGGCGCGCTCGCGCATTTCGCGCGCGGCCTTGTTCGTGAACGTGATGGCGAGCAGCTTCTCGGGCGCGGTGCCCGCCGCCACGAGATGCGCGAGCTTGGCGGTGATGACGCGCGTCTTGCCGCTGCCGGCGCCGGCGAGCACGAGGAGCGGACCTGCGATCGTGCGGACGGCTTCGCGCTGCGGAGGATTGAGCGGGAACTGCATCGACGTGCTTTGCTAGAATCGACGCCGATTGTAATCGACGACATCGTGGCGCTCTACGCAATCGGCGACATCCAGGGCTGTCATCGCGAGTTTCGCGACTTGCTGCAGTTGATCGGGTTCTCGCCGGCACGCGACACGTTGTGGCTCGTCGGCGATCTCGTCAACCGCGGCCCCGATTCGCTCGCCGTGCTGCGCGACGTGATCGCACTCGGCGACGCCGCGCGCGTCGTGCTCGGCAATCACGACTTCCACCTGCTCACCGTCGCCGCGGGACTGCGCCGGCAGCACCGCGGCGACACGCTGGACGCGGTCCTCGCAGCGCCCGACCGCGACGTGCTCGTGCGCTGGCTCACGACGCGCCCGCTGCTCGTCGCGGAGGACGAGCTCGTCATGGTCCATGCGGGCGTGCTGCCCCCGTGGACCGTCGCCACGGCCGCGGCGCTCGCGCGCGAGGTCGAGGCCGTGCTCGCGTCGCCCGATTCGCCCCGCTTCCTGTCGGTGCTCTACGGCAACGAGCCGCACGCGTGGCGCGACGACCTTGCCGGGGACGCCCGGTGGCGCTTCATCGTCAACACGTTCACGCGCCTGCGCTTCTGCACGGCAGCCGGCGAACTCGAATTGCTCGAGAAGCGCGGCCATGCGCACGCACCCGCGGGATTTCGTCCCTGGTTCGACCACCCGTCGCGGCGCAGCGCCCGCGCGACGGTCGTGTGCGGCCACTGGTCGACGCTGGACCTGATGCTCGCGCCCAACGTGCTGATGCTGGACAGTGGCTGCGTGTGGGGCGGGACGCTGACAGCCGTCAGGCTCGACGATCGGAAGGTGTTCCAGGTGCCGTCGTACCAGCCGCTTGCGCTACTGCCGAGCGGATGAGCGTTTCCGCACGCGTCGCCAGTTCCCGGCGCGTCGCGCCTGCCGCGGGCGCCGGCGGGAATGCGGTGACCTCGACCACGATGCCGTGCGTGCCGCAGATGCGCCAGAAGGATTGCACGAACGTCGTGGCGCCGACGTACTCGACGGCCGGCGACGTGCGTCCGCTGCCGTCGACGTAGCGCAGCGCGACCGGCTGCACGAGACCCGCGCTGTCGATCGGCGGCTGCAGCAGCGACGCGTGGAAGCGCAGCACGTCGATGCCTTCGCTGGTCGTGCCCTCCGGGAACAGCGCGAGACGCGCGCCGCCGGCGAGCGCGGCGGACGCGACTGCGTTGACGCGCCGCGTGTCCGCGCGCCGCGCGCGCTCGACGAAGATCGTTTCCGTGTCGCGGATCAGCCTGCCGACGAGCGGCCAGTGCGCGAGTTCGGCCTTGGCGATGAACTGCGCGGGTGCAAGCGCGTTGATCACGAAGATGTCGAGCCACGAGACGTGGTTGGCCACGTAGACGACGTTGCCGTCCTCCTGCCCCGCGTGCGCGAGCATGCCATCGACGCGCATCTCGAGGCCCATCAGCGCCACGAGCCGCCGCGACCAGGCGCGCGTCAGCGCGCGGCGCCTTGCGCGGCCCGCGCGCGGAAAGACGAACGTCGTCGTCGCGAGGCCGCGCACGAGGTGCAGCGAAACGCGCAGCGCCCGCCATGCGCGCGCGGGCAGCGGCCGCGCCGCGGTCATCCGTGCCGCGCGGCGCGCACCGCGAGCGTCACAGCCGGGATACGCGCGTCGTGTAGCCGTCCGACAGCACCCGGACGCGATCGCCGACGCGGAACTGTTCGCCACCGTCCTGCTGGACGATCGCGATCATCCGCCCCGAGTCGAGGCGTACGGTCACCTCCACGCCGTTGCGCGTGTTGGCGTTGCTCTCGATCGCATTGCCGGCCAGGCCCCCGATGATCGCGCCGGCCACCGCACCCGCGGCGTTGGCCGCCGAACTCCCGCCGATTTGCGCGCCGGCAATCCCGCCCAGCGCCGCACCGCCCACCGTGCCGACCCCGCTGTTGGGCGCCTGTACGACGACCGGTCGCAAGCCTTCGATGACACCGAGCTCCACGCTCTGCGCGCGCATCGTCTGGCCGGGTCCGTAGACGTCGCCGCGGTACGGCGGCGCGCAGCCCGCGAGCGCGAGTGCAAGGAAGAGAAGCGATGCCGCGAGGTAACGAGGCTGCATGGGAATCACCACGGATATTGGCCGAAGCTATCCCGGTATAACGCGCCGACCAGGTCGCGGTTGACCGCGTGGTTCTGCCCGCCACGCGAGCCGATCTTCAGCGCGCCGAGCGTCGCCGCGAGCCGCGCCGTCCGCTCCCAGTCCCAACGCTCGCGCATCCCGTGCAACAGGCCGGCGCGATACGCGTCGCCGCAGCCCGTCGGATCGACGATCGCGGATGCGCGTGCGATGGGGATGGTCAGCACGCGGCCGTCCACGTGCACTTCCGAGCCTTCCGCGCCACGGGTGACGATCAGCGCCTCGACGTGGCGCGCGAGCTCCGTCACCGGCGAACCTGTACGCTCGGCCAACAGGCGCGCTTCGTAGTCGTTGACGGCGACGACCGTGGCCGCGTCGATCATCTGCATCAGCTCGTCGCCGGAGAACAGCGTCATCGCCTGGCCCGGGTCCAGGATGAACGGGATGCCCGCGCGCGCGAACTCGTCCGCATGCCGCAGCATGCCTTCGCGGCCGTCCGGCGCGACGATGCCGAGGCTCACGGCGTCGACTTCCGTGGTCGAGATCTCGTGCGAACGCGCCATCGCGCCCGGGTGGAACGCGGTGATCTGGTTGTCGTCGAGGTCGGTGATGATGAACGCCTGGGCCGTGTAGGCGTCGGCGAGCGTGCGCACACCGGTCGTCTCGACGCCGTGGTCGACGAGCCGCGCGCGGTAGTCGTCGCCGTCATGGCCCAGCGTCGCGAGCACCGCCGCGTCGCCGCCCAGTGCGCGCAGGTTGTAGGCGATGTTGCCCGCGCAGCCACCCCATTCGCGGCGCATCTCGCCGATCGTGAACGACACCGACAGCATCTGCGCCTGGTCAGCGAGGATGTGGCGCGAGAAGCGATCGGGGAACACCATGATGGTGTCGTAGGCGAGGGAACCGCAGATCAGCGTTTTCATGGCGCGGGAGTTTACCTGCGTCCGGTGTGGCGTTGCGGCACGGGCGGAGGGCGGCGCGGATTGCGTGCAACGGGTTCTTATCCGTTTCGCCGCGGCGACGGACATGCCGGCAGCAATCGGCAACCGACGGCGATTGGGGTGGTAGACGCTCGCTGGGCGGGGCGGCGGAGGGTGGGGTCTCGGCGCGGGCGCCTCACGAGGGGTAATGGCCGCAGGCCATTACC
>JAFEDG010000141.1 GCA_018241745.1 Pseudomonadota bacterium | reverse complement strand
CAGCGCGACGTAGAACGGAACGTCGTTGTCGCGCGCGGCCAGCGCCTTTTCATACGTCCCGATCTTGTTGCAGACGTCGCCGTTGCGGGCGACGCGGTCGGCGCCGACGAACACCGCGTCGATGTCACCGCGGCGCATCAGCCATGCCGCCGCGCCGTCGGCGAACAGCGTGTGCGGGATACCGCGCTGCTTCAGCTCCCACGCGGTCAGGTTGGCGCCCTGCAGGCGCGGCCGCGTCTCGCTGACGAACACATAGATCGGGATGCCCGCGGCATGCGCGAGGAACAGCGGTGCGGTGGCCGTGCCAAAGCCGCACGTCGCAAGCGCGCCGGCGTTGCAATGCGTCATCACGCGGATCGGCCCCGACCGGCGCTGGGCGATCGCGCGCAGCAGCGCAAGGCCATGCTCGCCAAGTGCATGGTTGATCTGCACATCCTCGGCGACGATCCGATCGGCCTCGTCCCACGCCGCATCCGCGCGCGCGGCCTCGGCAAGCGGCTGTACGCGTGCCCGCACCCGGTCGAGCGCCCAGCGCAGGTTCACTGCGGTGGGCCGCGTGCCGTCGAGCGTGCCGAAGGCACGGGCAAGTGCGCCGTCGCCCGCGTCGCGGTCGAGCGCCATCGCAAGGCCGTAGGCACCCACGGCGCCGATCAGTGGCGCGCCGCGGATCCACATGTCGCGGATCGCTCGTGCAGCGCGGTCCGCGTCGCCAAGGCGCACGGACAGCACCGCGTGCGGCAATGCGCGCTGATCGATGACGTCGATCCACCGTGCACCCGGCGGACGCACGAGCGCGCGGTAAGCGGCGGGGTCGACGATGCCGGGACGGTCGCGGACGGTCATGGTCGCTTGAGCACCTGCACCAGATTGTTGAAGTCGTCGGTCCACAGCCGCCACTCCGGATGCGCGACGATCGGCGTGGAAAATTGCGCGAGCTCGGGACGCGCCAGTATCGCCGGATCGCGCGCCAGCAGGACCCAGTCGGAACGGCTTGCGAGCCCCGCCTCGCCGTCGTCGGAAATCCACAACGCCGACAGGCCATGCGCGGCACCGATTGCCTGCACGACGGGGACGAGGTCCAGGAACCGGTTCGTGACGTGGAACGCGATGATGCCGCCGGGCTTCATGTGCCGCAGGTAGGCCGCGACGGCTTCCGACGTGATCAGGTGCACCGGAATCGCATCGCTCGAGAACGCATCGATCGCGAGCACGTCGAAGTTCTGCGGCGGCTCGCGTTCAAGCGACAGCCGGGCGTCGCCCAGCGGCGTGACGATGTGCGCGTCACTGTCGTGCAGGTACGAGAAATACGTGTTCGCGATAGCGATGACCGCCGGGTTGATGTCGTAGATCCGGAATTCGTCGCCCTTGGCGCCGTAGGCGGCGATCGTGCCTGCGCCGAGCCCGATCATGCCCACTTTCAGCGGCGTCGTGCTCGGGTTCAGCATTTCCAGCACGCGGCCGATGCCGGACGTCTGCGTGTAATACGTCGACGGCTCGCGTACGAGGTCGGGAGCCAGGTACTGGTTGCCGTGCAGGATCGTGCCGTGCACCAGCTGGCGACGCCGCGTCACGTCGGTGCCATTCTCCTGGACGCGCAACACGCCGTAGAAGTTGCGCGTACTGTAGATCGTCGACGCGTAGAAATCGCGGATCCCGTGCCACGAGCCCCCGACGGCCACCACCAGCGCGGCCACGCCGGCAAACGCCAGCACGCGCGCGCCATGCCAAGCCTGGCTGACGACCACCAGCGCCGCGAGGACGAGCCCGAAGCCCAGTTCGAAGTCCGCCGGCAACCACAGCGGCGCTGCGACGCCGACCAGCGCGGCGCCGAGCGCGCCGCCCAGCGCGATCATCAGGTAGAAACGCGTCAACGCAGCCGGCTCGGGCGCCTCCCGCGCAAGCTCGCCATGGCAGAACATGCAGACGACGAAGAGGCCTCCGCAGAAGACGGCGATCTGCAGCCGCAAGTCGTGGGTAACGCGCGTGTCGGCAAGCGTCCACGCCATCCACGCGATCATCGCGGGGGCCAGCACGAGGAACAGGCGGCGCACGTACCAGCGCGGGTTGTCGAAGCAGACGATGAACGTGACGAGGTACAGCGTCAGCGGCAGCAGCCAGAGCAACGGGACGGCGGCGATGTTCTGCGTGATGTGGTTGGTGACCGCCAGCAGCAGGATCGAGCCCGTCGCGGCCAGCAGTACCCAGCGCAGCTGCGACGGGACGGGCACGCGTGCGGTGCGGCCGCGCATTGCGTCCCCCACGAGGTTGGTGGCCGGAAGTCCGCGCGCCGACAGCAGCGCGACGCCGGCGCACAGCAACGCGAACACCGAGTACGCGACGGACCAGGCGAGCGCCTGCGTGCGCGTCGGCAGGTTGGGCTCGATGACGAACGGATAGCCGAGCAGCGCGAGCATCGACGCAAGGTTCGACAGCGCGAACAGCCGGTACGGACTGCGCGCGGGGAAGCGTCGTGCAAACCATGCCTGCAGCAGCGGGCTGGTCGTGGTGAGCAGGAAATAGGGCAGGCCGATCGTGACCGCCAGCAGGCCGAGGATGAGCGCGATCGGGTTTTCGTCACCGAGCGGCTTCCAGTGGGCCGCCGGGATGATCGGCAGCACTGCAATGCTCGCGACAAGGAGCGTTGCGTGCAGCCACGCACCGGTGCGCGGGCGCAGGTGCCGCGCAGACCAGTCCGCATAGGCGTACCCCGCAAGCAGCGCGGACTGGAAGAACACGAGGCACGTCGCCCACACGGCGGCGGAACCGCCGAACCAGGGCAGGATCTCCTTGGCGACGATGGGCTGTACGAGGAACAGCAGGAACGCGGACAGGAAAATCGCGAGCGCGTACAAGACCATCGCGTCATTCTACCTGCCGGGTGCCGTCGCGCCGTGGCCGCTGGGCAGTGGCGCAACATGGCTCCGGGCCATGCGGCGGCGCCCGGACGGGACGCCGCCGAGGTGCGCTTATCCGCGGGCCTCGAAGCTCGCGACCAACTTGCGCCAGTCGCGATCGGAGAGCTCCGGCTGCACGACGCCGAGCACGCCGTCGACGAGCTCTGCGGGCGCCATCGCGCGCAGCTTGGCGAACAGCTGCGCGCGCTCGGCCGGCGGACATGCCGTGGCCATCCAGCGCAGCGTCGCGAACATCTTCTGCGGCGGGATCGAGGCGACGATGTTGCGCTCGAGTTCCAGCAACTCGTCGTCGGTATACGCTGCCCAGAGCGCGGCGTTGTGCTCGCGCTCCTCGTACGCCATGTGCGTCAGGTTGTCGGCGACGAACGCCGCCAGTTCACGATAGAGATCGCGCGCCGCACGGCCACGCGCGGTACTGCCGCTGGCACTCCGAAGTTCTGCGGTCGTCCGCGCCAGGACGTCGATGGCGAGCGCGTGCTCGACGTGATCGCCTGCGATGTGGCGTGTCACCCCGGGCGCGCGCGCCTCGATCGCGGGATGAACCAGCGCGTCCTCGGTGGCGAGGTGGCCGCGGAACAGCGAGATCAGCTCCTGCATCGCGGTATTCATCGCGGCGACATCGGCGGGATCGTCCGCGTCGAGGCGACCGGCCTGCAGCATTGCCTCCGCCATGCACCTGCGAAGCGCCAGGTGGATCATCCGGTAGAGGTCGTGGCGGGCGACGGCGCGCAGTTCGGGTGCGTGCGTAGCGCGGTCGGGGCGACGTGTGACCGGCGCGTCGCCGGAAGACGCGTGCGCAGCCGCGAAAGCGTGTGAATTCATGTTCGTGACGTGGTGGTCGGAGGTTGGGACTCTTATTGGACGTCAGATGCGGACGCGTGGATGGGGCGGTGCGACGAACCTCGGCGGATCGCGACGAAGCGGGCTCCGGCGGAGACGAACGCCCGCGCGGAGTTGCTGTGGATGACGCGGTGCCGCGAGCCAGCCGGCCACGCCGCGGCTAGACTGCGCGGCATGGCTGACGCACAACTCTTCCCGGGGTTCGCCGTCCGTCGCATCCGGACGGCCGGCGCCGACATCCACTGCGTGGTCGGCGGTCACGGTCCGCCGCTGCTGATGCTGCACGGGTTCCCGCAGACACATGCGATGTGGCACCGGATCGCCCCGATGCTCGCGCAGCGCTTCACCGTCGTGTGCCCCGACCTGCGCGGTTACGGTGACTCGTCACGCCCGCCGACAACACCCGATCACGCGCCGTATTCCAAGCGCGCGCTCGCGGCGGACATGGTGGAGGTCATGCAGGCGCTGGGTCACCCGCGGTTTGCGCTCGTCGGTCACGATCGTGGCGCGCGCGTCGCGCATCGCCTCGCGCGTGACCACGCGGGCCATGTCACGCAGCTCGCGCTGCTCGACATCTGTCCCACCGCCAGCATGTATGCGGCGACCGACTTCGAGTTCGCGAAGGCGTATTACCACTGGTTCTTCCTGATTCAGCCGTTCGATCTTCCGGAGCGGCTGATCGGCGCCGACCCGCGCTACTACGTACACCGGTTGCTCGCCGGCTGGGGCAACGCCGGGCTGGACGTCTTCGACCCCATCGCGCTGCGCGAGTACGAGCGCTGCTTCGAGGCGCCCGGCGCGATCCACGCGATGTGCGAGGACTATCGCGCGGCCGCCAGCATCGACCTTGCCCACGACCGCGACGACGGCGCGCGGATCGCGTGCCCGCTGCTGGTGCTGTGGGGCGCCCACGGCGTCGTCGCGCGGCTGTTCGACCCACTCGCCGAATGGTCGGCCGTGGCCAACGATGTGCGCGGCGAAGCGTTTCCCGCCGGCCACTACCTCGCGGAAGAGGTCCCCGACGCGACGTTCGCTGCGCTTGCCGCCTTTCTGGCGACCCGGTGACCGCGCACGGGCCACGACCTGGCGGCGGTACCGGACAATGGCACCGACAGTGTCAGACCCCAGCCGAGCGCCACGGGGTTGCGGGCTGCTATAATCGCGCCCTTCGGCCAAGTAGCTCAGTTGGTAGAGCAGCGGACTGAAAATCCGTGTGTCGGTGGTTCAATTCCGCCCTTGGCCACCATCTTCCCCAGCCACGTCCCCGCCTGATTGCCGGGCGCGTGGCCGCCCCAGCCGCGACACGATGTATCCGTCGCTCGCGGTCGCCAGAAGCGGGGCGGGAGGCGTCGGGTCCCGGTGTAACATCGGACGGCTCCCGTCCCGCCACCGAGCCGCATCCTCGCGCCATGCACCGTTTCCTCTGCACGTACCGGGTCCGCGCACCGCGCGGGCAGGTGGCCGCCATCGCCGACGCGATCGCGCTGGAGCAGAGCGTCGAGGTGCCGCGCGCGGCCGTACACGATCCCGTGCTTGCCGAGCGGATCGTCGGCCGCGTCGCCGAGATCCGCGAGCGCGCCGACGGCGACCACGACGTCGTGATCGCGCTGGCCACCGAGACGGTCGGCGGTGACATCGCGCAGTTCTTCAACATGGCGTTCGGCAACACAGCGATGCATCCGCACGTCGAATGGACCGACGTCGCGTTGCCCGATGACTTGCTGGCGCTGTTCCCCGGCCCGCGTTTCGGCAGCGCGGGGCTGCGCAGCGCCACCGGCGCCCACGGCCGCCCGCTGACGTGCTCCGCGCTGAAGCCTCAGGGCCAGGACGTGGCCGCCCTTGCGGCACTGTGCGCGACGTTCGCGCAGGCCGGCGTCGACGTCATCAAGGACGACCACGGCATCGCCGACCAGGCGTACTCGCCCTTTGCCGAGCGCGTTGCGGCCTGCCAGCGCGCGATCGACCGCGTCGCGACCGACACCGGGCATCGCGCGCTCTATGCGCCTAGCGTCGTGGGCGCGCCGCGCGTCGTCGCGCAGCGGATCCGCGCGGCGCAGGACGAAGGCGTCGGCGCCGTGCTGCTCGCGCCTGCGTTGCTGGGTTTGCCGGCGTTCGCCGAGTTCGTTCGCGACGACGTGCACGTACCGGTGCTCGCGCATCCATCGTTCGCCGGCGCCGCGCGCGTCGCGCCGCCGCTGATGCTTGGCACGCTGTTCCGCCTGCTCGGCGCGGACGCGGTGATCTTCCCGCACTACGCGGGCCGCTTTGCGTATTCGCAGCAGGCTTGCGCGGACATTGCGGCGCGCGCGCGGGCGCCGCTCGGCGCGCATGTGGCCGCGATGCCGGTGCCGGCCGGCGGCGTGCAGCTCGACGGCGTCGACGATGCGCTGGCGTACTACGGTACAGACACGATGGTGCTGATCGGCGGCTCGCTGCTGATCGAGCGCGACCGCATCGGCGAGCGGACGCGGCGCTTCGTCGATGCCGTCCGCGGCGCGGCGCAGGTGGCGGGAGCCACTGCATGACCGGGCCGTTCCGCCGGCAGACGGACCGGATGCGCTGGCAGGACGTCGACCTCCTTGCGTACAAGCAGCAAGGCACGGCGCCGTTCCGTGACGTCACGCGCCAGGTGCTGTTCGAGTCGCCGGCGCTCGGCTGCCAGCTCCGCTACTTCGAGATGGCGCCCGGCGGCCACACGACGCTCGAGCGGCACGAGCACGTGCACGCGGTCGTCGTGCAACATGGACGCGGCCGTTGCCTCGTCGGCACGCGGATCGAGCGGGTGGCGCCGTTCGACCTGGTCGAGATCGCGCCGCTCACCTGGCACCAGTTCCGCGCGGACGACGATGCGCCGCTGGGCTTCCTGTGCATGGTGAACGCCACGCGTGACCGGCCGCAGCTGCCGGACGCGGAGGCGCTCGCCGCGCTGCGCCGCGACCCCGCCGTCGCCGCCTTCATCCGCCTGTAGGCCCCGGCGTCGCGCCTCGGCGCGGCACTGTCACACGCCGGCAACGCGGGCCGGCGATGCTGATGCCTGTCGTTTTCCTCTGTCGATCGCGGTCCTTGGGCGGGCATCCCCTGGATGCCCGCCACTTTCAAGCCGGATCCGTCGACGCGAACGCAATGGCAACCGTGTTCCTGGTCAATCTCGATGATGCCGTGGCGCGCAGGCGCCACATGGCCGCCGAGCTCGCCCGCGCCGGTGTCACGTGGCGCCGTGTCGGCATCGACCTGCGCCACGCGGACGAGGCCACGCTGGTCAGGGCGCAGCGCCTCGTGGCCCCGCGGATGAGCTTCGAGCGGCGGCGGCTCGGCAACGCGGAGCTCGGTTGCTGGCTGTCGCACGTCGACGCCTGGCGCCAGGGCTTCGCCGATCCCGCCGTGCGCAACGTGGCGGTGATCGAGGACGACCTGTGCGTGGCGCGGGACTTCGGCACGACCGTGGATCGCCTGGTGGACAGGTCGACGCACGACGTCGTGTTCCTGGGCACGTCGTCGCGCAACATCTCGGCGCGGCGTCGCGTTCGTTGCGACGGCGTCGCGCTGCACGAGCCCGTCGGCGCCGTGTTCAACACGTGGGGCTACGTGATCGGCCGTGCCTACGCGCAGCGGCTGCAGGCGGGGGCACGCGATCCGATCGCATGGCCGATCGACCATGTGCTCGGTGGGCGCATCGCTGCGTGGCGGCCGCAGGTCGCCGTCGTGCAGCCGCTTGCCATCGTCGAGCATGCCGCGCTCGCGCGCGCGTCGCAGATCCAGGCGTCGACGCGGCGGTTGGACCGCCTGCCGTGGGTCGAGGCGGCGCGTCGCTGGCTGCTCGCGAGCCGCGCGAGCGATCTCTACTACTCGCTCTATCGCTGGCTGTAGGCAGGTCCGGCATGTGCCGCCCGGCTCAGCATGAGCCATTGTGCGGCGGCCCAGGCCTCGGCATCCAGCTCTGGTCCGAAATGCGGCCGGCTGCGGTCACCCGGCCATGCATGCACGAGGTTCGCGACGAACTGCTGCGTCGCCTCGACCCACGAGCGCGCGCAGGCATACCGCCGGCAGTCGTCGCGATCCAGCGCCAGCGCCGCGAGTGCGGCCGCGCGCAAGTCGTGGTCGAGCACACCCACGCGCGCGTCGCGGATGACATCGACAGGACCGGTCACCGGCAACGCCGCGACAGGCGTACCGCAGGCAAGCGCCTCGAGCATCACGAGGCCGAACGTGTCGGTCTGGCTGGGAAACACGAACACGTCGGCGCGCCGGTAGAAGTCGACCAGCGCGTCCCCGTGCTGCATGCCGAAGAAGCGGGCGTCGGGGAAGCGTGCCTGCAGCCTGGCGCGGGCCGGTCCATCGCCGACGACCCAGCGTTCACCCGGCAGGTCGAGCGCGAGGAAGTCCTCGATCCGCTTCTCGACCGCGACGCGGCCCGCGTACAGGAAGATGGGCACGCGGCCGGCGCGCGGTGCGCGCGGTCCCGGTGTGAAGCGCTCGACGTCGACGCCGCGCGTCCACCGCGCAAGGCGGCCGAAGCCGCGCGCCGCGAGCGTGCGCTCGACGGCGCTGGTGGCCACCATCACCGCCGAAGACGGTGCGTGGAAGCGGCGCAACGCCGCGTAGCTCCACGCGAGCGGCAATCGGCAGCGCGCATGGACGAATTCCGGGAACTGTGTGTGCCACGCCGTCGTGAAGCGGCGACCGGTGTCGAGGCACGCGCGCCGTGCGGCGAGCCCGACCGGGCCTTCGGTGTCGATGTGGACCGCGTCAGGCGCGGCGCGCTCGATCAGGGCGCGCATGTGCCAGCGCGGCGCCAGCGCGAGGCGGATTTCCGGGTACGACGGGCAGCGGACGCTGCGGAATTGCGCGGGCGTCACGAGCACGGCCTCGTGCCCCAGCCGCTCGATCTCGCGCAACGTGTTGCGCAGCGTGGTGACGACGCCGTTAGTCTGCGGCAACCAGGCGTCGGTCGCGATCAGGATGCGCATCGTCGTCGTCCTCCTCGGCGGTGTAGGGCTGCGTCGACGTCAGGAGGTCGTGCCAGTGGAGGATGCGCAGCTCGCCGTCCTCGGTCTCGACCAGTGCCGTCAGGCTCTCCACCCAATCGCCGTCGTTGCAATACAGCACGCCGTCGATGTCGCGGATCTCGGCCTTGTGGATGTGGCCGCAGACGACACCGTCGAAGCCGCGCGACCGCGCTTCCGCCGCGAGCGCGGTCTCGAACGCCGTCACGTAGCTGACGGCATTCTTGACGCGATGTTTCAGGAACTGCGCGAGCGACCAGTAAGGCAGGCCCATCCGGGCGCGCAGCGCGTTGAGGTGGCGGTTGATCTTCAGCGTCAGCGTGTACAGCTGGTCGCCGACGTAGGCGAGCCACTTCGCATATTGGACGACCGCGTCGAACAGGTCGCCGTGGATGATCAGCAGGCGCTGTCCGCGCAGCGTCGTATGGGACGCCTCGCCGCGGATCGCGATGCCGCCGAACGCGAGATCCAGGTAGTGGCGCGCGGCCTCGTCGTGGTTGCCCGGGACGTAGACGACTTCGGTCCCTTTCCGCGCCTTGCGCAGGATCTTCTGCACGACGTCGTTGTGCGCCTGGTGCCAATACCACCGGCGCCGCAGTTGCCAGCCGTCGATGATGTCGCCCACCAGGTAGAGGTGGCGCGACTCGGTACGGCGCAGGAATTCGAGCAGCCGGCCGGCCTGGCAACCCGGCGTGCCGAGATGGGTGTCGGAGATCCAGATCGTGCGAAAGCGCAGCTTCGCGTCCGCGGTCATCGCAAGCGTCGTCGAGAGGGGCGCACGCCGCCAGTGTGGCGGCGCCGCGCGTCAGCGGTGCGACGCGACGATGATGCCCGTGTGACAGCGACGGATGTCACCGGCGCGCCGCCCGCCGTAGCAAATCCGCAACGTTGCGGCGGCACAGTGCGCGACAGCCGCGGGCGGCAGGGGCGCGACGCCGCGGCGCACGTCACGGACGCACCCCTGTCCCGGAGGCCGCATGCACGCATTCCTCGAAGACCTGCGCATCCAGCGGTGGGACGACCACCGCTACTACCATCACAGCACCGTCAATCAGGCGCTGCATCTCATCAGCGCATGCTCGTTCCTGGTCGCCTACGTGCTGCTGTTCAGCCATCCCGCGGCCGCCGCGCTGCTCGCGTGGCTGGGCGCGATGGTCAGTCGGCAGGTCGGTCACTTCTTCTTCGAGCCCAAGGGCTACGACGTGATGAACCAGGCCACGCACGCGCACAAGGAGGCCATCAAGGTCGGCTACAACCTGCGCCGCAAGGTCGTGCTGATGTCGATCTGGGCGGCGTCGCCGCTGCTCGTCTACCTCGACCCGACGTTCTTCGGCGCGATCGAGCCGATGCCCGGCTGGAAGGGCTTTGTCGAGAGCGTGGGGCTCGTGTGGCTCGCGATCGGCATCGGCGCGCTGCTGTTCCGCACCGTGCAGCTCGCATTCGTCAAGGACTTCCGCACCGGCGTCGTCTGGTGCACGAAGATCCTGACGGACCCGTTCCACGACATCCGCCTCTACTACAAGGCGCCGCTGCACCTCTTGCGTGGCGAGTGGTTCGACCCGGAGTCGCCGCACGCGCAGGCGTGACGATCGGCGCGCGTTCAGCGCCGCGCGCGGGCCTGGCCGAAACGCGCGGCGATCATCTCGCGCAGGATCGCGCGCCGGTCGCCGCGGTCCGTCGCACCGGGCGCGTGCCACCACCAGCCGCCGTCGCGCATCGCGCGCGCGGCGGCGACGAAGCGGTCGGCCACCGCGGCGAACGACGCGTCGTCGTACGCGAGCGAGAACACGAGGCGCCCGCTGCCGACCCACGACAACGCGAGGCCCGCGGCGCGCAGGTAATACTGGAACATCCAGTGGTAGCGGGAGGGCGCGCAATAGTCGACGGTCCAGATCGTCGACAGCGCCGACACGCGGACGGGCAGCGCTTCGTCGGCAAGTCGCACGTTGAGCTGTTCGGCGCGTTGGGCCCATGTCGCGTCCAGCGCCGCGTACGCGGCATCCGCTTCGTCGCTGGCATGCCAGTCGAGGAACTCGCGCATCGCGGCCATCACGTACGGATGTGCATTGAACGTACCGCGCGCGAAGCAGATGTCGGCCGGACGGTCGTCGCGGTACCGCTTCATCAGCGCCGCGCGGCCGCAGACGACACCGACCGGGAAGCCGCCGCCGAGCGTCTTGCCGTACGTCACCATGTCCGCGCGCACGCCAAAGTATTCCTGCGCACCGCCGCGCGCGAGGCGGAAGCCCGTGAACACCTCGTCGACGATCAGCACGATGCCGCGCCGCGTGCAGACGTCGCGGACCTGGGCCAGCCAGGCGCTGTAGGCGGCGCGGTCGACGCCCGCGCGCCGGCCGCCGGCGGCAAGCGCCGAGTCGGACGGCGCGCCGCGATTCGGATGCAGCGCCTGCAGCGGATTGACCAGCACGCACGCGATGTCGTGGCGCCGCGCGAGCACGGCGAGCGACGCCGCGTCCATGTCACGCAGCGTGTACGTGTCGCGCGCGCGGTCCGGGTTGCCGATGCCGGGCTGCACGTCGCCCCACCAGCCGTGATACGCGCCGGCGAAGCGGACGAGCTTGCGGCGGCCCGTGTGATAGCGCGCGAGCCGCACCGCCTGCATCACCGCTTCGGTGCCGGACATGTGGAACGACACCGCGTCGAGGCCGGAAATGCGGCACAGGTCGTCGACGTTGGCGAGCGTGACCGGATGGTAGAAGCCGAGCGTGGCGCCCAGGCCGTCGGCACGTGCGGCAGCACGGCGGATGAACGCCTTGTAGCGGTCGGCACCGAGCAGGTTGACGCCGTACGAGCCGGCAACGTCGTAGAGTTCCTGCCCGTCCAGGTCGGTCAGCGTGACGCCGTCGGCGGCGTCGGCGAACACCGCGGCGGGCAATGCCTCGCGGACGCGATGGCTGAACGGAAACGGTACGCGATAGGCACTGGTGAACGCGAGGTCGGCGAGGGCGGGCGTGAGCTCCGCCGTGAGCCGCATCGTGCGGCCGTGGCGCTCGTGCAGCGTGGCGCTCAAAGCGGCGAAGGCGGCGCGCCGGCGATCGGTGACGGGCCCCGGCGCGCCGTCGACGCCGAAGAACAGCGCGTCGTCGTACTCGTACGCCGGTACGCAGCGGGCCACGAGCCGCGCGAGCCGTGCATGCCCCGCGAGCGAAGGTTGCTTGGCGCGCGACAGCGCGAGCCGTGCGCGCAGTGGGCCGGCGCTGGCGGCCGCGGCCACCGTCGCGGCGGCGAGGAATGTGAGCGAAGCCATGGCGAGCGATGTACGCGCCCATTCTTGCGCGCCGATGACAGCCGCGCGGGCCGCGCCGTTCCGCGCGGGGCACGATGACGTCGGGGCCTCGCAGCGCGTGGCGCAACGCGTGGCAGGCGGTCGGCGATTCGCTCAATTTCGCGTTGACGAATCGCATCCCCCGCCGCGCGCTGACGACGCTCGCAGGACGCCTCGCGCGCATCGAGCAGCCGCTGGTGCGCGCGGCGTCGATCGGCCTGTGGCGCTGCTTCGCGGATCTCGACCTCGCGGACGCCCGGAAGTCCTCATTCACGAGCCTGCACGATTGCTTTGTCCGCGAGTTGGTACCCGGCGCGCGGCCGGTCGACGCCGACCCCGACGTGCTGGCGAGTCCCTGCGACGCGCTCGTCGGCGCCTGCGGCACGCTCGACGGCGACACGTTGCTGCAGGCGAAGGGGTCACGCTACGCGCTCGCGGAACTCCTCGGCGATACGCCGCTGGCGGCCGCGCTTGACGGCGGCGCGTACGCCACATTGCGTCTCAAGTCGTCGATGTACCACCGCTTCCACGCCCCCTGCGACGGCCGCGTCACGCGGGTCGACTACTTCGCGGGCGATGCGTGGAACGTGAACCCGCCGGCACTCGCGCGCGTGCCGCGGCTCTACTGCCGCAACGAGCGCGCGGTGGTCCGCTACGCGTGGGCACAGGACGCGCCGCCGCTGGTGCTCGTGCCGGTGGCGGCGATCCTCGTCGCGAGCATCCGCTTCCGCTTCCTCGACGTGCCGGGCCGCGTGCGCGCGGGCGGTGTCCATCGCTTCGACTGCGCAGGCGCGTTCGCGCGTGGCGACGAGATGGGGTGGTTCGAGCATGGCTCGACGATCATCGTGCTGGTGCCACAGGGGTTCGTGCTGCACGAGGACGTGCAGTGCGGCGCGGTGATGCGCATGGGACGCGCGCTGTTCCGTCGCGCGCGCCAGGCGCCCGCGCGGCGCTCAGGCGACCTGCAATGCTGACGCGGGTGTCGCAGGGTGCAGGTTGCCGATGAACTGGCGCGTGGCCGCCGGCCACGTATAGGTCGCGCCGTAGCGCGCGACCGCACCGCGGTCGAGTCCGATCGCGTGCAGTGCCGCGCGCTGCAGGTCCTCGTCGAGCACGCCCGCCGCCGGGTCGCGGACGACGTCGCGCGGCCCCTGGACCGGGTAGGCCGCGACGGGCGTGCCACACGCCATCGCCTCGATCAGCACGAGGCCGAACGTGTCGGTACGGCTGGGGAACACGAACGCGTCGGCCTGCTGGTAGAAGCGCGCGAGCGCGGCGCCGGCGTGGGCGCCGTGGAACACGGCGTCGGGGAAGCGCGCCTCCAGCGCGCGGCGCGCGGGACCGTCGCCGACGACCCAGCGCGTCCCGGGCAGGTCGAGCGCGAGGAACGCGGCAACGTTCTTCTCGACAGCGAGCCGTCCCGTGTACAGGAAGACCGGGCGGCGGGCGATGTCCTCGCGCAAGGCAGGCCTGAACAGCGACGCGTCGACGCCGCGCGACCAGTGCACCGTGTGCGTGATCCCGTGCGCGGCGAGGCGCTCCCCGACCGACGGCGTGGCCACCATGACGGCGGCGGCCGCGCCGTGGAACCAGCGCAGCGCGCGGTAGCCGGCGGCGAGCGGCAGCCGGCAACGGGCGTGCACGTACTCCGGGAACTGCGTGTGGAACGCGGTCGTGAACGCGTAGCCGCTGCGCACGCAATGCGCGCGCGCGGCAAGGCCCAGCGGACCTTCGGTCGCGACGTGGATCGCATCCGGCGCGAACGCGTCGATCATACGGGCGACGGCACGGCCGGCGCCGATCGCGAGCCGGATGTCAGGATACGTGGGGCAGGGCAAGGTGCGGAACCGGTCCGGGCTGATCACGTCGACGACGTGGCCCAGCGCGCGCAGTTCGCGAACGGTCGCGACAAGCGTCGTCACGACACCGTTCACCTGCGGCGACCAGGCGTCGGTGACGAGCAGCACGCGCAAGGCGGATCCGTGCATGGCGCGCACTGTGGGCGACGGCGACGACGCCGCCGTGACGCCGGCAAGACGCCTGTGTGACAATCATGGCGTGTCCTGCCGCCGCCTACCGCAGTTCGTCGCCGCGGCCGCCGTCGCGGTCACGCTCGTCGTTGCCGGCTGCGCAAGCGCCCCGCCGCGGCTCGATACCCTTGCACCGGTGCCGCCGACGGTTCCCGGTTTCATCGAGGGCTACCTGCCGCGCGAGGCGCTGCCGGACAGCACGGTGCTGCTCGGGCCGCCGCCCGCGCCCGGGTCCGCCGCGATGGCGCTCGACGAGGCGGTGTACGCGCAGACGCGCGCGCTGCGCGGCACGTCGCGCTGGGCGCTCGCGGCCGCCGACGCCGACCTCCACTTCCCGCTCGCGGCCAACGTGTTCACGTGCTCGCTCGACGCGCCGGTCTCCGACGAAGCGACGCCCAACCTCTATCGGCTGCTGCTCAGGTCGCTGACGGACGCGTTGCTGTCGGTATCCCCGACGAAGAAGGAGTATCGGCGGCCGCGGCCGTTCGTCGTCCACCACGACGCGAGCTGCACGCCGGAGAGCGAGCGGTCGATGCAGCACGACGGCTCGTATCCGTCGAGCCACGCGGCGGTGGGCTGGGCATGGGCGCTGATCCTCGCGGAAGTCGACCCGGTGCACGCGACGGACATCCTCGCGCGCGGCCAGGTGTACGCGCAGAGTCGCGTCGTTTGCGGCGTGCACTGGCTGTCGGACACGATCGCGGCGCGGACGATGGCCGCCGCGACCGTCGCACGCCTGCACGCGGACCCGCTGTTCAACGCGCAGGTGGCGGCGGCCCGCAAGGAACTCGCGGCGTTGCGCGCGCAACGCCCGCCGCCACCGCCGGCCCATGACTGCGCCGCCGAGGCAGCCGCCACCGCGCTGCTGCCTCCGCTCGTCCCCTGATCAGTTCTCGATGAGGCCCGCGACGAGGTTGATCGCAAGCGCCAGGATGCCCGTCGAGTACATGAACGACGACACACCGTGCCACAGCACGATGCGCCGGAGCCGCGCGTCCGCGACTTCCACGTCGGACACCTGGAACGTCATGCCCAGTACGAACGCGAAGTACAGGAAGTCGGCATAGCGGGGCATCTCGTGGCCGGGGAACAGGAGGCGCTTGCCCGCGGGCGACAGCTTCGGGTCCGCGAGGTCGACGTCCATGTAGTACTCGTGCGCGTAGTAGACCGCGAACATCGCGTGGACGAAGGCCCACGACACGATGATCGTGAACACGACGAAGGCGACGTGCAAAGCCAGTTCGCCGCCGGCGAGGCCCTTGAGCTTGGGCACTTCCGACGCGATGACCACGAGGCTTGCCGTCGCCGCCATCAGCGTCAGCACGAGGACCGCCCATTTGCCGCTGTCCTGCCGCAGCGCGTTGGTCTTGATCGTCGACAGCGGTGCGTTGTGCAGCCCGACGAAGATCGCCACGAGCGCCGTCGTCGTGCCGATGTCCCACGCGACGATGAAGCGCAGCCGCCATTGCACGCCCGTGAAGGCGAACAGCGCGACGTAGACGGCGATGCCCAGCGCGAACGCGAGCGTCAGCCGCGGGCGACGCAGCCTGCGCGTCCAGCCGGGTGACGCGGATGTGGCGGCTGCTGGGGAGCGGGGCTTCGCGCGTGGCATGGCAGGGTCCGACCCTATTTTCGCGCAGCGCCTGCGTTTATCGTCGCGCCCCGGCGAAAATAGGGTCGGACCCAATGTCGCGTGGCAATAAAAAACCCGGGCCCACAAGGGGACCCGGGTTTTCGATCGGGGTGTTGCGAGGTGCGCGTGCTCTGGAAATCAGGCCGCGGTGATGTTGGATGCTTGCTTGCCCTTCGGACCCGTCGTCACGTCGAACGCGACCTTCTGGCCTTCCTTCAGCGTCTTGAAGCCGTCCATCTTGATCGCGGTGAAATGCGCGAACAGATCCTCGCCGCCGCCATCCGGCGTAATGAAGCCGAAGCCCTTGGCGTCGTTGAACCACTTAACAGTACCGGTTGCCATCTTAGTGCTACTCCCTTGAGTTGCTTAGGTAGAAGACGAGTTCTGGCTCGCCGCCATGTTTAGATCTCAAGGTGGGAAGGTACGGCAGGCGGGGCTGCGAATGCGGCACCCGTACGGTCATACTTCGGTCTTGGGACTCCAAAACAGGCGCCATCATACCCGAATGCCGGCGGATTGTGCTTGACAATCCCGTAACTTAGGGGTGGCGTGTGGCGTCGATGCCCACCTGCCCCTGCCGGCGGGCTCGTTGCTCGCCGGCCCGAACGCCCGTTCGACGCAACTGCCAGGCGCTTTAGGCCGCTCGCACGAACCACCGGGCCAGCGTTGCACCGAGATCGAGCAGGTCGGCGCCGACGTCCCGGTCGCGACTGCGCTCCTGCTCGAACAGCGCGTCGATCTGGGCATCCGTCAACCCGCCGGCGGCGGTCGCCGCAGGCCCGGCTGCAGCGGGGATGGGCGCGCTGGCCGCCGCCGCCAGCTCGCGCAGCGCCTTACGCAGGCTGTCGGGATCGACCAGCATGATGCCGGCCCCGCAGTGGGGACAGGCGCTGTCCCGGGTGATGTCGATCGGGCCGCCGCACTGCGAGCAGGTCAGCGAGCGGACGGTGTCGCGCAGCCGCGCGAGTTCGGCTGGTGTCGGCGGGCGCACCAGCTGGCGCGCGGTCAGGAACTGCCCGAACGTGATCAGCTGGCCGTCGCTGGCCGGGCAGCGCCAGTAGGTGAAGCGCGTGTTGCGCATCTGGTCGTGCGTGAAGTCGAGCGAGCGCCTGCAACGCGGGCAGGGCAGCCCAGTCCCGAGCGCCCTGTGCGGCGCCCCGGCGTCTGCGATGACGCGGAACAGCGACAGCACAGCCGCCGGCGTCAGCGAAGCGCCTTCGCCGCGATCGAGCCACAGGAGGCCGCAGTTCGCGCACGTGTCGACTTCGACGTCGCGCGACAGTGCCGCGAAGGCCGGCTCCTCCCGTGCCGCCATCGGCTGGCGGCAGTTCGGGCAGGCGATCAAAGTTCGGCGCGGACCAGCGCGGCCCCGGCGGCGAGCGCGCGCAGCTTGCCGGCCGCGACGCTGCGCGTGAGCGGGACCATGCCGCAATTGGTGCACGGGTACAGCCGCTCGGGGGGGACGAAGCGCAACGCCTGGCGAATGACGGCGGCCACTTCGTCCGGCGTCTCCACGGTGTCGCGCGCGACGTCGATCGCGCCCACCATGACGTCCTTGCCGGCGAGCAGCGCGATGAGGTCGATCGGGACGTGCGAGTTCGCGCATTCGAGCGACACCTGGTCGATGCGCGAGCGCGCGAGCAGCGGGAACGTGTTCTCGTACTGCCGCCACTCGTTGCCGAGCGTCTGCTTCCAGTCGTTGTTCGCCTTGATCCCGTAGCCGTAGCAGATGTGCACGGCAGTCTTGCACGAAAGCCCTTCCGCGGCCCGCTCAAGCGCCGCCAGCGCGAAATCGCGGACCTCGTCGAAGTAGACGTTGAACGCGGGCTCGTCGAACTGGATCACGTCGACGCCCGCGGCCTCGATCTCGCGCGCCTCGGCGTTGAGGATCGCAGCGAACGCGTGCGCGAGCTTCTCGCGGCTGCGGTAGTGCTTGTCCAGCAGCGTGTCGACCATCGTCAGCGGCCCGGGCAGTGTGTACTTGACCGCGTGGCGCGTCGTCGAGCGCAGGAACGCGGCGTCGGCGACGAAGATCGGGTGGCGACGCGCCACCGGGCCGACGACCACAGGCACCGCCGCGTCGTAGCGGTTGCGGATGCGCACGACTTCCTTGTGCTCGAAGTCGACACCGTCGAGGCCCTCGATGAACGACGTCACGAAGTGACGCCGCGTCTGCTCGCCGTCGGTGACGATGTCGATGCCGGCCTTCTCCTGCTCGGCGACGACGAGGCGTACCGCGTCGTGCTTGCCCTCCTCGAGCATCGCGCCATCGAGGCGCCATGGTGCCCACAGGGCGTTGGGTTCGGCGAGCCAGGAGGGCTTGGGAAGGCTGCCGGCAATCGTCGTGCGCAGGCGTCGTGTCGTGTCCATGGCCGCGATTCTATGCCCGCGCCGGATGCTGCACTGCAACTGGTCTGGCCGCTTGACCGCCGCGAGGGCTGCCCTTAGTCTCGCGGCGTTCCGTACGCTCCGCTCCGCGAATGCCGCGCATCCTGCTCTCCGATTACGACTTCCACGACCTCGCGCTCGAGGAAGCGCTGTTCGCGAGCCAGGGCATCGACGTCGTCAAGGCGCAGTGCAGGACCGAGGACGACGTGATCCGCGCGGCGCAGGGGTGCTTCGGCATCCTGCTCCAATACGCGCCGATCACCGACAAGGTCGTGCGCGCGCTGCCGCAGCTCGGCATCGTCAGCCGCTACGGCGCGGGTTTCGACACGATCGACACGGCGGCCTGCGAGCGGCACGGTGTGTGGGTGGCCAACTCGCCGGACTACGGCGTCGGCGAGGTCGCGACGCATGCGCTGGCGCTCGCGCTCGCCCTCGTCCGCAACGTCGTCGCGTACAACCGCGACATCACCGCGGGCGAGTGGCATTACCTGTCGTCGGGACCCTTGAAGCGCGCATCCGATTTGACACTAGGCATCGTCGGCCTGGGCCGCATCGGCAAGCGGATGGCCCACGTCTCGCGCAACGTATTCGGTCGCGTCGTCGCCTGCGACCCGTACCTGATCGACGGTGATTTCCCGGCCTACGTGCAGCGCGCGCCGACGCTCGCCGCACTCGTCGGGCAGGCGGACGTCATTTCGCTGCACGTGCCGCTCAACGCGGAGACGCGGGGGCTCATAGGCGCGGACGTACTCGCCGCGACGAAGCGCGGAGCCTTCCTGGTCAACACGGCGCGGGGCGCCGTCGTCGACGTCGACGCGGCGCTGGCGGCGCTCGCCGACGGCACGCTGGCCGGCCTCGCGCTCGACGTGCTGCCGACCGAGCCGGTCCCGCGGGATTCGCCCCTCGTCGGGCACCCGCGCGTGATCCTGACCCCGCACGCGGCATTCTTCTCGCTCGACGCCGAGCGCGAGCTGCGGCGCAAGGCGGCGCAGAACCTTGCCACGTGGCACAAAACCGGGCGCCCGGAGTACGTGGTGACTGCAGGTACGCGCAAGCCGATGTAGCATCACGGTCAAGCCGCCGCGGACGTTGCCCGCCCCGCGCGCGTACACAACGACAACAGGGCTTGGAGGAGCGGTCATGGCCGCAGTCAGCATCGTTGCCGTGCGCAAGGTGTTCGGCGCGACGGAAGTCATCCGCGGCGTGGACGTCGAGATCGCGGACGGCGAGTTCTGCGTGCTGGTCGGCCCGTCCGGCTGCGGCAAGTCGACGCTGCTGCGGATGATCGCCGGCCTCGAGGAGATCAGCGGCGGCGAGATCCGCATCGGCGGCACCGTCGTCAATCGCGTCGCGCCGCGCGAGCGCGACGTCGCGATGGTGTTCCAGAACTACGCGCTGTATCCGCACATGACGGTGCGCGACAACATGTCGTTCGCGCTGACGCTCGCCAAGCTGCCCAAGCCGGAGATCGCGGCCAAGGTCGCGCGCGCCGCGGGCATCCTGGGGCTCGAGGCGCTGCTCGACCGCTACCCCCGGCAGCTGTCCGGCGGCCAGCGCCAGCGCGTCGCGATGGGACGGGCGATCGTCCGCGACCCGCAGGTCTTCCTGTTCGACGAGCCGTTGTCCAACCTGGATGCGCAGCTGCGCGTGCAGATGCGCAGCGAAATCCGCGAGCTGCACCAGCGGCTGACGACAACGTCCATCTACGTGACGCACGACCAGATCGAGGCGATGACGATGGCCGACAAGATCGTCGTCATGCGCGACGGCATCGTCGAGCAGATCGGCGCCCCGCTCGATCTCTACGACCACCCGGCCAACACGTTCGTCGCGAGCTTCATCGGCTCGCCGTCGATGAACCTCGTACCCGGCCGGCTCGGCCGTCCCACGGGCGATACCGCGCGCGTGCACCTGGACGGTGGGGGCACGATCGACGTGATGGCGCAGGGTGTCGACGGCCAGCGCGTGCTGTGCGGCATGCGGCCCGAGCACATCGCGTTGACGACGCCCGATGTGGCGCTCGCGGGCGACGTCGTGCTCGTCGAGCCCACGGGCGCCGACACGCAGGTTGTCTGCCGCATCGGCGGGCACAGCGTCATCGCGATGCAGCGGGACCGCGTCGCGTGCCGGCCCGGCGAGCGCGTCGGGCTGATGCCGGACGCGCATCGCGTCCACCTGTTCGACGCCGCGAGCGGCAGCAGGCTCGCGGCCTAGCGGTCAAGACAGCGGCATCCGGCCGCAGCGCGCGATGGCCTCGCGCGCCGCGGCCGGCCGGCGCGGATACGCGGGCAGCCACCGCGAGCGGAGTACCACCACAACGGAGGAGAGGATGGACGAATTCAAGCGACGCGATTTCCTGAAGACGACCGCCGGCGTGGCGGCCACCACCGCGCTCGGCGCCGGTCCGGCGCTGTTCGCGCCGGATGCGGCTGCGCAGACGTACAAGGTCGTGCCCGAGAAGGGCGCCAAGTTGCGCGTGCTGCGCTGGAAGCGCTTCGTGCAGGGCGACGAGGACGTGTGGATCGCCAACACGAAGAAGTTCACGCAGATGACCGGGATCGAGGTGCGCGTCGACCAGGAAGGCTGGGAGGACGTGCGCCCGAAGGCGGCAGTCGCGGCCAACATCGGCAGCGGTCCCGACATCATCATCAGCACGATGGAGGATGCGCACCAGTATCCCGACAAGCTCGTCGACGTCACGGACCTCGCGAACTACCTCGGCGCCAAGTACGGCGGCTGGTACCCCATCGCCAAGGACTATGCGATGCACGGCGGCAAGTGGGTGGCGATCATGATGGGCGCCGCGGGCAACGCGATGGTCTATCGCGAGAGCATGCTGAAGGCCGCGGGCTTCGAGACGTTTCCGCGCGACGTGCCCGGCTTCGTCAAGCTGTGCCAGGCGCTGAAGGCCAAGGGCACGCCTGCCGGTTTCGCGCTCGGCAACGCCACCGGCGATTCGAGCTGGACGCATTGGCTGGTCTGGGCGCATGGCGGCAAGCTCGTCGACGCCAAGAACAACGTCGTCATCAACAGCCCGGAGACGATCGCGGCGCTGGAAACCGGCAAGCAGCTGTACGAGACGTTCATCCCGGGCACGCTGTCGTGGCTGGACCCGAACAACAACAAGGCGTTCCTCGACGGCCAGATCTCGCTGACCGCCAACGGCATCTCGGTGTACTACGCGGCCAAGACGTCGCAGGACCCGAAGATGCAGGCGCTGGCCAACGACATCCAGCACGCCTACTTCCCGCTCGGTCATGACGGCAAGGCGCGCGAGCTCAACCTCGTGTTCCCGATGATGATCTTCAAGTATTCGAAATATCCGAACGCGGCCAAGGAGTACCTGCGCTTCATGATGGAGAAGGAGCAGTACGTGCCGTGGCAGGAGGCGTCGATCGGCTACGTGTGCCATCCGCTCGCGGCCTACGAGTCGAGCGCGTTCTGGACCGCGGACCCGAAGAAGACGCCGTACCGCGACTGCTTCAAGAACGGCACGCCGGGCGGCTATGCGGGGACGATGGGCTACGCGTCGGCGGCGGCGCTGGCCGACTTCATCATCCCGAACATGGTGGCGGAAGCCGCGTCGGGCGCGAAGTCGCCGAAGGAGGCCGCCGAGCGCGCGCAGCAGCGCGCCGAGCGCTACTACAAGGTCTGATGCAGCGGATGCACGGCGCGCGGAGCACGCGCGCCGTGCATGCCGGCCCACAGCCTCGCGCACGACGAGGGTGGACATCGCGAACGATTGGCGCGACCATTGCCCGCGCGGCTTCTCGCCGCCGCAGCAGTGGTGGCAAGGCCGACGCGATCGCAACCCGACAGGAGAACGGCATGGCCAAGAAAGCAAGAAGAACGGTGTTGTACAGCTCGAAGGGCAAGAAGCTCTACGCGGTGCGCGACAGGACCGGCAAGTTCAAGGACATCCAGCAGTATTCGCGCGCGCACGCGATGGACATGCGTCGCAAGAGCAAGGATGAGATGAAGGCCGCGGCGAAGAAGAGCACGAAGAAAGCCGCGAAGAAGGCGACCAAGAAGTCCGCCAAGAAGTCGACGCGCAAGACCGCGAAGAAGGCCGCCACGAAGACCGCGCGCAAGACCGCGAGGAAGACGACCAGGAAGACTGCGAAGAAAGCTGCGAAGAAGGCTGCGAAGAAAACCACGAAGAAGACGACGCGGAAGACGGCGAAGAAGTCGGCGCGCAAGACGACGAAGAAGGTCGCCCGCAAGGCGGCGAAGAAATCGTCCCGCAAGACCGCGAAGCGCGCGAAGAAGGGCTGACCTTGGTTGCGCGCCCAGGCTCATCCGTCGCGGGCGCGCACGCCGCGGTACCCGGCGGCAGCGTGCCGGCCGCCACGCCAGCACGGCGATCGTCGGCCCGCTGGCTCGACGATCGCAACGTGCTCGGCGCGTTGTTCATGCTGCCCGCGGCGCTGCTGCTGCTCATGCTGCTGGCGTATCCGCTGGGCCTCGGCACGTGGCTCGGCTTCACCGATGCCAAGATCGGCAGGCCCGGCCAGTGGATCGGCCTCGACAACTTCAGCTTCATCATCGGCGACAGCCTCGTGCGGCTGGCGCTGTTCAACACGTTGTTCTACACGATCGTCGCGAGCATCATCAAGTTCGCGCTGGGGCTCTGGCTCGCGGTGCTGCTCAACGAGCACCTGCCATTCAAGTCGTTCTTCCGCGCGATCGTGCTGCTGCCGTTCATCGTGCCGACGGCGCTGTCGGCGATCGCGTTCTGGTGGATCTACGACGCGCAGTTCTCGATCATCTCCTGGGCGCTGGTGAAGCTCGGCTGGATCGACACCTACATCGACTTTCTCGGCGACCCGTGGCTCGCGCGCGCGTCGGTCATCGCCGCCAACATCTGGCGCGGCGTGCCGTTCGTCGCGATCTGCCTGCTGGCGGGGCTGCAGACCATCCCGCCGTCGCTGTACGAAGCAGCTGCGCTCGACGGAGCGAGCGGCTGGCAACGCTTCCGCCGCATCACGCTGCCGCTGCTGACGCCGATCATCGCGGTTGTCATGACGTTCTCGGTGCTGTTCACGTTCACCGACTTCCAGCTGATCTACGTGCTGACGCGCGGCGGCCCGCTGAACGCGACGCACCTGATGGCGACGCTGTCGTTCCAGCGCGCGATCCCCGGCGGCAACCTCGGCGAGGGCGCCGCGATCGCGACGGCGATGGTGCCGTTCCTGCTCGCGACCGTCCTCCTGTCCTATTTCGGCCTGCAGCGCCGCGCCTGGCAGCAGGGCGCCGATCGATGAACGCGACTTCATGAACACCGCCGTCCGCCCCCGCATCCGCGCCTCTGCCGAGGGCATGGGCTATCTCGCGAGCACGCCGCGCCGGCTCGTCACGCTGTGGCTGCCGCTGTCGATCTTCCTGATCGTGCTGCTGTTCCCGTTCTACTGGATGGCGATGACGGCCATCAAGCCCGACGCGGAACTGCTGTCACGCGACGGGAACCCGTTCTGGGTGGCGAACCCGACGCTCGCGCACATCAAGCACCTTCTCATCGACACCGCGTACCCGGACTGGCTTTGGAACACCGTGCTCGTGTCGGTGTCGGCAACCTTCGCGTCGCTGGTCTGCAGCGTGCTGGCTGCCTACGCGATCGAGCGGCTGCGCTTCAGCGGCTCGCGGTACGTCGGCATCGGCATCTTCCTCGCCTATCTCGTGCCGCCGTCGATCCTGTTCATCCCGCTTGCCGCCGTCGTGTTCAAGCTGGGGCTGTTCGACTCGCGGCTTGCGCTGATCCTCACGTACCCGACGTTCCTGATCCCGTTCTGCACGTGGCTGCTGATGGGGTATTTCCGCAGCATCCCGTTCGAGCTCGAGGAATGCGCGCTGATCGACGGCGCGACGCGGATGCAGATCCTGTGGCGGATCGTGCTGCCGCTTGCCGTGCCGGGGCTGATCTCGGCGGGGATCTTTGCGTTCACGCTGTCGTGGAACGAGTTCATCTACGCGCTGACGTTCGTGTCGTCGTCGGAGGTGAAGACCGTGCCGATCGGGGTCGTCACCGAGCTCGTCGAAGGCGACGTCTACCACTGGGGGCCGCTGATGGCCGGCGCGCTGCTGGGCTCGTTGCCGGTAGCGATCCTGTACTCGTTCTTCGTCGAGTACTACGTCTCCGGCCTGACCGGCGCCGTCAAGGAATGACCAGCGGCGCCCGCGTCCGGCGGGAGAGTAAAATGGGTCGACCGCAAGGAGGCAACCCATGAGCGTCCAGGACACCATCAAGCAGCAGGTCACGTCGCACCCCGTCGTTCTCTACATGAAGGGCACGCCCCAGTTCCCGCAATGCGGCTTCTCGGCCACGGTGGCGGAAGTCCTGAAGCGCTGTGGCGTGAACGACTACTTCTCGGTCAACGTGCTCGAGGACCCGGCCATCCGGCAGGGCATCAAGGAGTACGCCAACTGGCCGACGATCCCGCAGCTGTACGTCGACGGCGAGTTCGTCGGCGGCGCCGACATCGTCCGCGAGATGTACCAGTCGGGCGAGCTCCAGCAGCTGCTGGGCAAGCAGGCGGCGTAGGCGCCGCGTCGCGGCGCCGGGTCCGACCCTATTTTCCGCGGTCGCCCGCACGAAGCGCCGGGTCCGACCCTATTTTCCGCGGGCAGATAGTCACGAGTTCGCGCAGTCGCGACCGCGGAAAATAGGGTCGGACCCTAAGTCTTCGGCCGCGTCACGCGGCGCACTTCCGGCAGGCGCTTCAGTGCGCGCATCACCTGCGCCAGATGACGGCGGTCGCGCACCTGCACGCTGAAGAACATCGCGAGCACCTCGCCGCCGTCCGGCCGCTCGAGCGACACGTTGTCGATGTTGGCGTCGGCGTCGTTGATCGCCGTGGCGACGTCCGCCAGCAGGCCGCGGCGGTCGGTGACCAGCAGGCGGATGCCTGCATCGAACACGCCCTTGACGTCCGGCGCCCATTCGACGTCCACCAGCTCGCTGGCGTCGACGCGCTGCTTCTTGAGCGTCGGACAGTCGCGCAGGTGCACGACAAGGCCTTGCCCCTTGCGGAACTGGGCGATGATCGCGTCGCCCGGCACCGGGCGGCAGCACTTGCCGTACTGGATGGCGACGCCTTCGACGCCACGCAGCGTCAGTGCGCCGCTCTTCGGCGCCGGCGCGAGGTTGGTGCCAACGCTGCCGGCGCTGCCGTCGTCACGGCCGGTCCGCGCCAGCGCCTGCGCGACGACGAACGACAGCCGGCGGCCGGTACCGATGTCGGCCAGGATCTCCAGCTGGCTTTTCGCGCCGTATTCCTTGGCGAGCGCCTCCCAGCGTTCCCACGGGATGCCGTCGGGCTCCACCTTGAACGCCTGCAGCGCCTGCGACAGCAGGCGTTCGCCGAGTGCCGCCGACTCCTTCTGCTGCAGCCCCTTGAGGTAATGGCGGATCCGTGACCGCGCCTTGCCGGTGGCGACGAACGACAGCCACGACGGGTTGGGCCGCGCCGTCGGCGACGTCAGGATCTCGACGTGGTCGCCGTTCTTCAACTCGGTGCGCAGCGGCAGCAGCTCGTAGTTGATCCGCGCCGCCACGCAGTGGTGGCCGATATCCGTATGCACGCCGTACGCGAAATCGACGGCCGTGGCGCCGCGCGGCAGCGCCATGATCTTGCCCTTCGGCGTGAACACGTAGATCTCGTCGGGAAACAGGTCGCCCTTGACGTTCTCGATGAATTCCTTCGGATCGCGCGATTCCGACTGGATCTCGAGCAGCGACTCGAGCCAGCGATGCGTCTCGCGCTGCGCCTCGGCAAGGTCCAGCGCGCTGCCGCTCTTGTACAGCCAGTGCGCGGCGACGCCCGATTCCGCGACGTGGTGCATCTCGTGCGTCCGGACCTGCGCTTCCAGCGGCGTCCCGAACGGCCCGAACAGCGTCGTGTGCAGCGACTGGTAGCCGTTGGCCTTCGGGATTGCGATGTAGTCCTTGAACTTGCCGGGGATGGGCTTGTACTTCTCGTGCAGCACTCCCAGCGCCGCGTAGCACGTCGACTTGTTGGCGACGATCACGCGCACGCCGTAGATGTCGAACACCTGCGCGAACGAGTAGTGCTTTTCGCGCATCTTCTTGTAGACGGAATAGACCGTCTTCTCGCGGCCGGTGACGGTGGCGATGATGTCCGCTTCCGCCATTGCGCTGCGGATCGCCTCGAGCAAGCGGTTCATCACCTCGCGGCGGTTGCCGCGCGCGGTCTTGATCGCCTGCGCCAGCACCCGGTAGCGCAGCGGATAGAGGTGCTTGAACGCGAGGTCCTGCAGTTCCAGGTACAGCGCGTTGAGGCCCAGCCGGTTGGCGATGGGCGCATAGATGTCGAGCGTCTCGCGCGCGATGCGGCGCCGGTGCTGCGGGGCCATCGCGTCGAGCGTGCGCATGTTGTGCAGGCGGTCGGCGAGCTTGATCAGGATGACGCGGACGTCGCGCGCCATCGCCAGCAGCATCTTGCGGAAGCTCTCGGCCTCGGCATCCTCGCGCGTGTCGAACGCGATCTGGTCGAGCTTGGAGACGCCGTCGACCATTTCCGCCACCGGCTTGCCGAACATCCCTTCGAGCTCGGACTTGGTGACGGCGGTGTCCTCCATCACGTCGTGGAGGAGGGCGGCGGCAAGCCCCTGTGCATCCAGCCGCCATTGCGACAGGATGCTGGCAACCGCCAGCGGGTGCGTGATGTAGGGCTCGCCCGACTTGCGGAACTGGCCGCGGTGCGCGCTCTCGGAGAAGTCGAACGCGCGCTCGACGAGCCTGACGTCAGGCTCGGGCAGGTATTGGCCGAGGTGTCGGGTGAATTCGGTGATTTCCGACATACCCGGCCAGATGGGGCTCTAGTCGCGCCCGCTCAATCGCGCTCTCAACTGGCGCTTTTGTGGAGCATCTCGATGCCCACCTTGCCGGCCGCGACTTCGCGCAGCGCGATGACCGTGGGCTTGTCGCGGTCCGCCTCGACCAGCGGCGTGGAGCCGGACGTGATCTGGCGCGCGCGGTTGGTGGCGGCGAGCGTCAGCTCGAAGCGGTTCGGAATGCGGTCGAGGCAGTCTTCGATCGTGATGCGGGCCATGTGCGTCCTTCGTGAGGTAGGGCCGGCGGCGCTAGCGCGGCTGCAGCAGCTCGGCGAGCAACTGGATGTGCCGCGCACCTTGCCGCCGGGTCGTCAGCCGAGCTGCGCGCACGATCGCGGCGAGGTCGTCGACGGCCGTTGCAAAGTCTTGATTGATAATAACATAGTCGAATTCGGCCCAATGTTCCATCTCGGCGTAGGCGCCCGCGAGCCGGGCCGCGATCACGTCGCCGCTGTCCTGCCCGCGCTTTTCAAGCCGCTCCTTGAGCGCAGCGGCCGACGGCGGCAGGATGAAGATGTGGACCGAATCCGGGATCAGCTTGCGCACCTGGGCCGCGCCTTGCCAGTCGATCTCCAGCAGCACGTCCTGGCCGGCGGCCACCTGGTCCTTGAGCCACGTGGCGGACGTGCCGTACCAGTTGCCGTGGACATGCGCGTGCTCGAGGAACTCGCCGGCGTCCTTCAACTCCATGAAGCGCGGGACATCGACGAAGTGGTAGTGCGAGCCTTCGGATTCCCCCGGGCGCGGTGGACGGGTCGTGTAGGAGACCGACAGCCGGATGCCGGGTTCGCGCGCGAGCAGCGCGTTGACCGTGCTGCTCTTGCCGCCTCCGGAGGGGGCCGCGACGACGAACAGGACGCCGGAAGCCGGAGGTGCCTCGGTGGTGATGGACATCGATTCGCGCGGCGCTGAACGAAGCGGATCATTCTACCGGCGCCGGCTGGTGGGCGCGGGCTTTGCGCTGCCATGGCTGCTGGCCGCGGCCGGCGCGCGTCCCGCCTCCGGCGGCGGTTTGGCGGCTGGCACGAACCAGGAGCACGCGATGCAGACCCGACCCATTCCCGCCACCGGCGAGCCCTTGCCCGTCATCGGTTGCGGCACCTACGTCGGGTTCGACGTCGAGGCGACACCCGCCGCGCTGGCGCCGCTCGCCGGCGTGCTCGACGCGTTGTGGACGGCCGGCGGGACGGTCGTCGACTCGTCGCCGATGTACGGCCGGGCCGAAGCCGCCGTCGGCGCATTGATCGACACGCCCGCGAAGCGCAAGCGGACCTTCCTCGCGACCAAGGTGTGGACCACCGGGCGTGCCGCGGGCGTGCGCCAGATGGAGGCGTCGTTCGCGGCGTTGCGGACGGAGGTCATCGACCTTATGCAGATCCACAACCTCGTCGACTGGCGCACCCACCTGCCGGTGCTGCGCGAGTGGAAGGCGGCCGGTCGCATCCGTTACATCGGCATCACGCATTACACGGCGTCGGCATACCGCGAGCTGGAGGCCGTCATGCGGACCGGGGATTTCGACTTCGTGCAGGTCAACTATTCGGCCGACGAGCGCGACGCGGCTGCGCGTATCCTCCCGCTCGCGGCCGAGCGGAAGATGGCAGTGCTCGTCAATCGTCCGTTTGGCGGAGGTGGGCTGCTGCGCTCGCTCGTGGCGAAACCGTTGCCCGCGTGGGCTCCCGACATCGGCGCCGCCAGTTGGGCAGACGTGCTGCTGCAGTATGTGCTGAGCCAGCCCGCCGTCACGTGCGCGATTCCCGGCACGGGCAGCGCGGCGCACATGGCCGCGAATGCACGCGCCGGCGTGCCCAAGCCGCCGCCGCCGGCATTCTGGGACACGCGGCTGCGCGACATCGTCGGCTGACGTCCAGGCCCTGGCTGGCCGGTGCGGGGGCGCGGCGTGCGCGGTGCTCAGCCCGCGGGACCGCGTGCTTCGTTGGCCGCCAGTTCTTCCTTGAGGATTGGCACCGCGAGATTGCACGCGTGGATGCCGAGCACGGTGGCGAGCTCGATCACCTGCAGGATCTCGTCCCGCGTCGCGCCGTGGGCGAGCGCGTTGCCGATGTGGCGACGCACGCCCGGGGCGTACAGGTGCGTCGTCGCCGCGTTCAGGGCCACGAGCACCAGCTCTTTCGTCTTGGCATCCAGCGGCCCGCGGCCGAACGCAGCTGCGCGCATCGTGAGGTAGCCCTCGACGAACGCAGGATCCCACTCCCGCAGCGTGTCCCACAGCGGATTCCAGTCGCCACGCGCCATCTGCGCGGCCGTGAGGGGCAGTGCTTCGCCAGGTGCGGTGGTGGTCGTCATCGCGAGTCCTCGAGGATGAAATCGGCGGCACGTTCGCCGACCATGATCGCCGCCGCGTTCGTGTTCGACGACGGGATGGTGGGCATGACGGACGCATCCGCGACGCGCAGGCCGGATACGCCGTGGACGCGCAACCGGGTGTCGACGACGCCTTCGCCAGGCGCGCCGATCCTGCACGTCGCGACCGTATGCCATGCCGTCTGGCCCGTATCGCGCGCGTACTCGAGCAACGCGTCGTCATCCGCCGCAGCGGCGCCGGGGCGCTGCTCCGCGACGATGAACGGCGCCATTGCAGGTTCGCCGGCGATCCGGCGTATGAGGCGCAACAAGGCGACCGCACTCGCCCGGTCCGCCGGATCCTCCAGGTAGTGCGGATCGATGGCGGGTGCTGCGCGGGGGTCGGGCGAGCGCACATGGATGCTGCCGCGCGAGCGAGGATGCAGCTTGAATCCGCCGATCGAGAAGCCCGGGAACGGGTCGATTCCCGCTTCCTTCGACCGCGAGAACCGGTCGCGCCCGCTGATGTGGTAGACGCGCACCATCACGTCGGCCTCCGCCAGGGCGGCGCTGGTGCGTGCGATTGCGTGCGCGGTCGACGACGTGTTCGCCAGCAATCCCCGCCGCGTGAGCAAGTACTGCAGGCCGGCTTTGGCCTTGTACCACGGGCTGCGGACCACGTCGTTGATCGTGATCGGCAAATGCGTCCGGTACGTGCAACGCACCTGCAGATGATCGACCATGTGCTCGCCTACGGCAGGGGACGCGACGCGCACCGGGATGCCGAGCGACTGCAGGAGCGTCGGCGCGCCGATGCCGGACAGTTCCAGCAGCTGCGGGGACTGGATGGCTCCCGCGGCGAGGATGACCTCGCGCGCCGCGTGCGCGACGCGCGCTTCGCCACGTAACGTATATGCCACGCCACGCGCCTGTGCTCCTGCCAGCACGACGGACGTCACCAGCGCGCCGGTCACGATCGACAGGTTGGGACGCAGGCGGGCTTCCCGCAGATAGGCTGTGGCGGCACTCCAGCGGCGTCCACGCCACGCGGTCTGCTCGAGATAGCGCACGCCTTCGTAGTTCACGACGTTGTAGTCGGTGGTCGGCGCAATCCCCGCCTGCTGGCATGCGGCCACGAACGCGTCGGAGATCGGATCGCGCTCGCGGCGCTGGCGGTCCGTGATCCTGACCGGCCCGTCGTGTCCGCGCCGCGGATCAGGCGTGTAGGCATTGTTTTCCAGGCGACGGAAATAAGGCTCGACGTCGCTCCATCCCCAGCCGGCAATGCCCGCGTCCCGCCAGCGATCGAACTCCCGCGGGTCGCCCCAGATGTAGGCCATGCCGTTGATGGAACTCGAGCCGCCCAGCACTTTTCCGCGCGGCCAGTAGATGCGCTTGTCCTTCAGTTCCGCCTGGGGTTCCGTCTCGAACTTCCAGGCGAAGCGGTCGTTGGTCAGCAGCTTCCCGACGCCGAGCGGCAAGTGGATCCACCGGCTGTCATCCGCGCCGCCGGCCTCGAGCAGCAGCACCGTGTGGCGGCCGCTTTGCGTGAGTCGCGCTGCCAGCGCACAGCCGGCGGAGCCCGCACCGACGACGATGTAATCGTATTCGTCCATCACGACCCCACGCCGGCGTTCGTGTCGCGGTGCTTGAACGAATCGCGGCGGAAGCTGTAGAGGGCGTCGGGATCGACGGCGACGTCGACGATCGCAGGCCGGCCCGCGTGGATTGCCGCGGACAACGCATCGCGCAGCTGCGACGCGCGGTCGACGCGAAAGCCCGCTGCGCCGAACAGCTCCGCGACGCGGTCATACGGCGGGTTGGGAACGTCGGCGCCGATGTAGCGGCCGCCGAAGAAGTCGCGCTGGTAGGCCTTCTCGGCACCCCAGCAGCCGTTGTTCATGACGACGCAGACCGTGTTGATGCCATGCGCGACCGCTGTCCCGATCTCGCTCATCGTCATGCCGAATCCGCCGTCGCCCATCAAGCTGATGACAGGACGCGTCGGGCAGGCAAGCTTGACGCCGAGCCCGCACGCGTATGAAAAGCCGACGAGTCCGAAGTCTAGCGGCGTGAAGAGTGCCGGCGGCACGGCATAGTTGAGCTGGTCGGTCGCCTGCAGGCACAACGTGCCGGCGTCCATCGTGTACATCGCGTTTGCGGGCGCGACGGCACGCAGTGCGCCGAACAGCGTCGCGGGCTGGATCGGCTCGCCGCCCCTTTCGGCCGCCGCATCGCGTTCGGCGAGCATGCGCCGCCGCTCGTCGACGAAGCGTGTCGTCCACACGGCAGCAGCACCGGCACCGTCCGTCGGCAGCGCGGCGGCGAGCTGGTTCGCGATCCGCGCCGCGTCGCCGAGAATGCCCAGCGCCACGGGAAAGAAGCGGCTGATGGCCGTGGGCTCGATCTCGACCTGGATGATCTTCGCGTCCGGATTCAGGTGATCATACGTATAGAACGTCGTGTTGAACCCGAGGCGCGTGCCCAGCGCCAGGATGACGTCCGCCTCGCGCGCAAGCTTGGACGCGACCGCATTGCCGCGCGGGCCAACCTGTCCCGCGTACAGCCGGTGCGTGCATGGCACGGCGTCCCCATGTCCGGGGGACGCGGCGACCGGTGCGCCGAGTCGCTCGGCGAGTCGCAGCGTGGCCTCGGACCCGAGGCCGGTCTTGATGCCGCCGCCCGCGAGGATCAGCGGACGGTGCGCTCCCCGCAGCAGCTCGACCGCGCGGGCGATCACCTCGGGATTGCCGACCGGCGCCATGTCGATCGGCGACCCGGCAGATGCCCGGCTCGGGGACGCCGCGACCGACGCCGCCAGCAGGTCGCGGGGCAGGTTGACCGCGACGGGGCCCCTGCGCGGCGCGAGGGCCGTCCGGAACGCGTCGCGGATCGTCTCGCCAATGCGCGCAGCCCGCGTGAGCGTCCAGCAACGTTTGGTCACGGGGAGGAACAACGATTGCTGGTCGACCTCCTGGAACGCGTCGCGGTAGACGTGTTCGCTCGACAGCGAGCCGGCAAGCACCACCAGCGGCGAGTACGCCGCGCGCGCCTGGGCCAGGCCTGTCACCGTGTTGGTGGCTCCGGGCCCGTTCTGGCCCGCCAGGAATACACCGGCACCTCCGGAGGCGCGGGCATAGCCGTCCGCCATGTGGGTGCCGGTGCGCTCGTCGCGCACGCCGATGAACCGGATCGACGGATGCTCGTGAAGCGCGTCGAACACTTCCATGCCGGCGGAGCCGATCAGCCCGAATACGTGGCGCACGCGTTCGTCCTCGAGCGCGGCTACGACCGCGCCGCCTCCCGTCGTCGATTGTTGGTTCAAGGTTGTTCTCCAGAGGAATGCGCGCTAACGCGCCGTGAGGCCGGGAAGCCAGGTGACCAGCGACGGCACCGCGATGAGCAGCGCCAGCACGAGGCAGGCGACGATCGCGAATGGCACCACTTCGCGCGCGATGCGCTCGATGCCGGTGCCGGCGATGGTGACCACCGCGAACAGGTTGGTGCCCACGGGCGGCGTGAACAGCCCGATCATCAGCGCCACAATCGCGACGACGCCCATGTGGACCTGGTCGATGCCTGCAACCGTGGCGGTGGCCGTGAGGATCGGGGCCAGGATGATGACCAGCGAGGTGGCTTCCACCAGGCATCCGAGGACGAGCAGGATGACGACGAGCACTGCCATCAGCACCGTGGGATTGCCTTGCGAGACGGACAGCAGGATGTGGCCGACGGCGTCAGGCGCGCCGTACAGCGCCAGGAAGAACGAGAACGGGCCGGCAGCCGCGATGATGAGCCCGAAGAGGCCCAGCGCCACGCCGGTGTTCGCTGCGGCATCGTAGAGCCCGCGCAGGCCGACCGTGCGCGTGACGATGCCATAGCCGAGCACGTAGATCGCGGCGAGGACGGATGCTTCGGTCACCGTCGTGTAGCCGCCCAGCGAGCCGCCGAGGATGATGACCGGCACGAACAGCGCGGGCAGTGCGCGCCAGAACACGCGCGCCACGGGCAGCGCCGGTTCCTCCGCGTGCTCGCCGACGACGAGCTTGCGGCTGCGCAGCGCGACGACGACCATGAACGCCACGCCGATGAGCAGGCCGGGCACGATGCCGCCGATGAACAGCGCCGACACCGACACCGCCGGCGCGATGCTGGCGTAGATGACCATGGGGATCGACGGCGGGATGATGGGCCCGAGGCTGCCGCCCGATGCGACGATCGCCGCGGAAAATGGCCGCGGGTAGCCGTGCCGCTCGAGCATCGGGATCATCAGCGTGCCGATGGCCACGGTTTCCGCGAGTCCGGATCCGGTCATGCCACCGAAGATCATGCATGCGAGCACCGTCGCGAGACCCATGCCGCCGCGCCACCGGCCGACCAGTGCCTTGGCGAGCTCGCCGAGCGCCTGCGTGAGCCCCGTGAGGTTCATCAGCTCGCCCGCGACGATGAACCCCGGGATCGCGAGCAACGGGAACAGCGAGACCTGCGTGACCGCCTTTTCGGCGATGAGGTGCAGGGGGACGACACCGGTTACCAGCAGCAGCACGGCGCTCGCCAGGATCATGCTGAGCGCGATGTCGAGGGATGCGGCGATGGCGGCGAGGAAGCCGCAAGTCAGCAGCACGAGTTCCATGGTTGCGGAAGGCCCCTGCGATCAACCCGCGAGGCCCGTGTCCTTTGCGTCCACGATGCGACGTGTGCTGCCCCAGGTCCAATGACCATGGCGCGCCCAGCCGATTGTCGCCATCAAGGCGCCGACGGGCACCGCCGTCCACTGCCAGGCGGCGGTCGTCGCCACGGTCGTCAGCGTCTGGTTGCGGTAGATCCATGCGACGTATGCGCCGGTCGCGACGAGGCCGGCCAGCAATACGAGCCCGACGTAGCTCGTGACCAGGGCGGCGATCCGCCGCTCGCGCAGCGGTAGTGCGTCGACCAGCATCCCGAAGCGGATGTGGGCGTTGTCGGAGAACGCGACGCCGGCGCCCAGAAACACGGTCCACACGAACAGCACGATCGAGATCTCGTTCGCCCACACGAGCGGAATCGAAAACACCTCGCGCAGCACGATGCTCGCCGCGACGATGGCGATCATCGCGAGCGCGCACAGGGCAGCGGCACCGCGGCAAACAGTGGTCAGTACGTCGTGCAGGCGAGCCATCGCGTGGTTCCGGGGACCGGGATGGGAGCAGCGGCGCGGCTGCGCCGCTGCCCTCCCGCGTTCAGGGCCGCTGCGCCTTGATCGCGGCTTCGAGCGTCGCCTGATTCACGCTCTTGCGCACGACGTCGCTGGCCATGAACTTGGCCCCGTAGTCCTCCCATAGCT
Organism: Pseudomonadota bacterium; assembly: GCA_018241745.1. Lineage (GTDB taxonomy): Bacteria > Pseudomonadota > Gammaproteobacteria > Burkholderiales > Casimicrobiaceae > VBCG01. Next base: position 122,277 of record JAFEDG010000141.1, on the reverse strand, counting down.
TCATCTCCGCGCCCTTGGGCTCGTACACGGGGATCCCACGCTTGGCCACCTGCGCCATTGCGGTCTCGCGCAACGCGCGGTTGTACTCGTAGCCCTTGTCCTCGTACACCTTCATCGCCGCTGCGAATGCCTGCTTCTGTGCCGCGTCCATCTTGTCGTAGGATTTCTGGCTGATCATCAGCACGCGGTAGACGGCCAGCGCGCGGATCTCCGTGCCGTACTTGACCACCTCGTCGTGCTTGAGCAGCGTCAGCCAGACGGGCTGCAGGTGCTCCGCGTCGACCAGTCCCTGCTGCAGCGCGCTGTAGATTTCCTTGACGTCGACGGGTGTCGGGACGGCGCCGAGGCCCTTCCAGAATTCCTGTTCGATCGGCGTTGCGGTCGTCCGGATCTTGATGCCCTGCACGTCGGCGGGGACCTTGATCGGGTGGCGCGTATTCCACAGGATCCGGTAGCCGCCGCCACTCGGCGTGTAGGCGAGCGGAATCATGCCGAGCTTCTGCGTCAGTTCCGTCTTGATGCCCTGGCCGATCGGTCCGTTCCACACGGCGCGACCGTTGTCCATTTCCCGCCACAGGTAGGGAACGTCCGCGAACAGGTAGGCATCGGTCTGCTTCGTCATGTTGCAGGTGCAGGCAACGGCCATGTCGACGAGGCCGCTCTGCACGGCGCCCATCCCGGCGATCTCGTCGAACAGTGCCGAGCTGAAGAACGGCTGCAGGACGACGGTCCCGTTGGTGGCCTTTTTCAGGTATTCGGCGGTGTCGACGAGCGCCTTGCTGTCCTCCATGCCGGGCGGTGCCGACGAAGACAGCCGCAGCGTCACGTGCGGCGAGGATGCGAAATCCGCCGCGGCGGCAGACAGCGCAAAGGTGGCAACCGCGGCCGCGACCAGAGCGCGGCAACGCGGGCCGGCGCGTTGGCTAATGGGGTTCGACATGGTCTCCTCCTGCTTGTGGTGGTTGTTCGTGCGTCGCTCGGGCCAGTGCAAGACTGGGCTCGAGGTCATGCCCCGTGAACAGGCGCGCGGCATCCAACGTGCGCACCCGGTGCAGCGCGGCGATCGCCTCCAGCGTGTTTACGACGATGCCGGACGGGATGCTGTCCGTGTAATTGCGGTGCAGCGGTATCGCGTCGCCAGTGATGACCAGCGTTCCCTCGCTGCCGTCGACGACGAGCATCTGCGATCCAGGCGTATGCCCGCCGACCTTGATCGTGCGCACGCCGGCAAACAGTTGCTGATCGCCGTGGACGGCGCGCACGCGCCCGGTCGCGATCAATTCCGCCAGCATGGCCTGATGGCTGAAGAACCGGTTCATCGACGGATGCTCGCGCAAGTGGTCCGCGAAGAAGTCGATCTCGAGCCGCTGTGCGAGAAACGTCGCGTTGGGAAAGCGCGACGCGTTGGCAGCGTGATCCCAGTGCAGGTGCGTCAGCACTACAGTCCGCACGTCGGTCGCGCGGATGCCGAGCTGCAGAAGTCCGCTGTCGATGTCGCGGACGTCGGTGATCCCGCGACGGTGAGCTTCGTCGAGCGGCGGCCCGGTGTCGACCACGACGGGTTCCGGACCGCCGAGGATCACCCACAGCCGATAGGCAATCTCCAGCTCGACGCCGATGTCCGTGAGGTACAGGAACAACGCGCTGTCCGCGCGGCGGCGCCCGAGCTCGACGGGAATCACGGTCAGCGCGCCCATCGGGGTCGCCCTCAGAGCGGGAGCCCGAAGAGACGGGCCGCGTTGTCGTAAAGAATCTTGTCCACGATCGCCGGGTCCCAGCCCATGTCGAGGAAGTCGCGCAGGCACTCGTCGACCGGCCGCGTCGGGTAGGCCGTGCCGAACAGCGTCCTGTCTTCGAGGAAGCAATTGGCTGCGTCGACGAACGTGCGCGCGCCGGGCATGTGAGCGGTCGATGCGTAAAGGTCCGGCGAGACGTAGATGTTGGGACAGATGAGCGCGATGCTCGTCATCTGTTCGGTCCACGGCCACGCGGCGTGCGACACGATGATCTTGAGATCCGGGTAGCGCATCGCGACCCGCTGGACGGGGATCGGGCTGCACCACGTCAGGTCGTGGCCCGCGAGCGCCGACAGCAGGCCGGACAGCGAGATCGATACGGGCAGGCCCCACGCGACGCAGTGCTCGTAGACCGGCGTCAGCGCGGGGTCGTCGGCCAGCCGCGGCGTCCGGCTCGATCCCGGCTCGATTGAAATTCCCTTGATGCCCGGAATGTGGACGTGGCGCGCTGCATCCTCCAGCGACGCGTCGATCGCTTCGAGATCGATGCCGAGGAAGCCGACGAAGCGTTCGGGCCAGCGGGTAACCGTGTCGACGATGGCGGCGTTGCCGACGCCGCCGAGGTCGCCGGACGCCGCGCGCCCCATCACGACACCATAGCGGACGCTTGCCGCGTCCATCTCCGCGAACAGCGTGTCCATCGACTCGGTCCACGCCGAAAGGGCACCCTTGAAGCGCCCACCGCGGCGCGGATACCACATGGCCGTCTTGAACGTGCTTCCGCGCGTCCACTCGGGAATCGGTGGCCGTAGCCGCATGTCGATGCAACGCATGGTGTCGGTCTTCCTGGGATGGGCGCCTAGCGCAGTTGCGCGCCGCGTGTCGACGCTTCTCTGAAATATTCGTATGCGCAGGGGAAGGGTTCCGTCGCCCCGCGGTGGCGGCCGAACTCGAGATAGGCCTGTTCGGCGAAGCGCGGGAAGCTCATCGCGGTGCCGGTCGCTTCCGCGAGCTGGGCGGCGAGCCGCAGGTCCTTCGCCATCAGCGCGTGGCCGATGAGCCCGTCGGGATAGCGGCCACGCTCGACGCGACTACCGACGTAGCTCGCGAGCACGTTGGAGCCCGCATCCGAGTCGCGCAACCACGCGAGCATGTCGGACATCGCGAGCCCCAACGACGTGCCGAGCGACAGCGCTTCCGCATTGGACGCCGTCAGCACGCCGACCAGCAGGTTGTTGATCAGCTTCACGGCCTTTGCCGTCCCCAGCGGGCCGACGAATTCCGCGCGACCGATCACGGCCAGGACGGGCATGGCGTCCGCGTACGCGGCGGCCGAGCCCGCGACGACGAGCGGCGAGCGGCCTTCCCGGATCGCCGCGACGCCGCCGCCGATGACCGCGCCGTCCATGAATGCGCGCCCTCGCGACGCGAACGCTTCCCCGGCACGACGCGCCACCGCGACCGATGTCGTGCTGAGATCGATCGTGCACCGCGGCAGCGCCGTGGACGCGAGCAGCCCCGTTTGTGCGTCGAAGATCACGCGCGCCAGCGCATCGTCATCCCATACCATCGTCAGCACGACGTCGCTTGCCGCGCTTACCGCGGCAGGGTGGACCGCTGTGGCGATGCCTTCTCGCGCTGCGCTTGCAACCGCTTCCGCGCTGACGTCGAAGCCCGTGACCGCATGACCTGCCCGGCGAAGGTTCACGGCCATCGGCAGGCCCATCGCACCCAGGCCGACGACGCCGACGCTCGCGCGTGCCGTCATGACGGGCGTACCTCGTGCGCGTCGTCGCGCGTGCAGTGCGCTGCGTTGGCGACGAGCGGTCCCATTGCGAGGCATGCGAACAATGCCGGGTGATTGGCGTCGCGAGCTGTGTCGAGTACCGCCCGTAGCGCTGCAGGATGCGGATGCGTGCGCTGTTCCTGGGCGCCGACCGCGATCCCCAGCAGCGCGTGGTGGCCCGACCCGCGCGCCAGCAGCTCGACGATGCGCGGCACCTCCAAACCACACGCCTGCGCGAGCCGCATCGACTCCAGGTCGACGGCCCAGTTCACGGCCCGGATCGACGTGGCGACGATCGCCGCCCGCTTTGCGTTGCCCACGGCACCGACGTCGACAACGTCGGTACCGATCGCGCGCAGGACCGCGGCCGCGTCCTCAGACGCGAGAGCCTCGCCGTCGGCCAACACCCGCATCGCGCCGTCGCGCCTGGCGAGCAACGCGCCACCGACCAGTGCGACGCCCGCCGCGCCGCAACGCTCTCGCGCAGCGACGTAGGCGCGCGGCGTGACAGGCGACAGGTCCACGATCAGCGAAGAGCGGCGGGCGCCGGCGGTGGTCGAGCGAGCGCAGGTGACGGCATCCACAAGGGCGTCGAGACCCGCCGCGTCGTCGAAGTGCGCGACGATCGTGGCGTCGCCGGGCAGCGAGGCCACGCCTTCACCGCTGGCAGCCGCGCGCACGGCATATCCGGCCGCGACCAGGACGTCGGCGAGCGGCGTCCCCTGGTGGTCGTGCCGTCCCGCGAGGACGACGCGCGGGTGTTCAGCCACCGGCGCGGCCCTGTGCCAGCAGCGCGACGGATTCCTCAAGCCCGGCGACGATCGCGAACGAGGGGATTCCGACCGTCATCGCGGCCTGGTGGGCTGCGGCGACCGGCGCGCAGCACGCGTCGGTGACCACGGTCATCCGGTATCCGAGGTCGAATCCCTGGCGCACGGTGCTTTCGACGACCATGTGCGTGAAGGCGCCGGCAACGACCACGTCGTGGATGCCTGCGTTGCGAAGCAGCGCGTCGAGCCGGGTCCCCTGGAACGCCGACACGCCGACCTTGTGCACCACCTCCTCGCCGGGCCCCGGCACGAGCACGAATGCCGTGTCGTCGCTGCCGGCTTCGAGCGGCGCCACGTCGCGCGGGATGCGGCCTGACTTGCGCGCGACCATCGTGCGCGGCGTGTCGAACTGGCCCCGCGCATGGGGCCGGACGACGCCGACGTGGATCACCGGCACGCCGTTGCCGCGCGCGGCGTCGAGCAAGGCGCGCGCGGCCTCGATGGCGCGCCCGGGCGTAGCGGGGTCCTCCCACGCAATCCGCGGCGAGCGCACCAGGCCAACCTGCAGGTCGAGGAGCACCAGGGCGACGGTCATGCGGATTTCTCCTCGCGTGCGGCGCCGTTGTCGATCCGCGCCTATTTCATTCGAATGATTCGAATCATACTGACGGTGGGCCGCCAGTGTCAAACGGTGGCACCGGGTCAGCGGACGGTGGCGCGCGCTTCCATCGCGATCGCGCCCGCCGGATCGACGGCCCACAGCGCGATCGTGCCGTCGGCGTCGGGCGCACCACAGATGTCGAACGCGGCACCGTCGAACAGCGGCCGCAGCGCGCGGAACTCGAAGGTCGCGACGTCGCGGCCCGGCAGCGCGCCGTGCAGCAGATCGAGCAGGAGCGTCGCAATGAGCGGTCCGTGGACCACGAGGCCCGGATAGCCCTCGTCGGCGGTTGCGTAAGGGCGGTCGTAGTGGATGCGATGCCCGTTGAACGTCAGGGCCGAATAACGGAACAGCAAGGTTGCCGTCGGGAGGACGGTGTGCCGCCACGTGCTGGCGCGCGCGGGTTCCGGACCGGCGCGCGTGGCCGAGGTTGCGTGCTGCGCGGGAGCGGGGGCGTCACGATAGACGATGTGCTGGTTCTCGTGCAGTACCACGTCGCCATCCGTGCTGATCACATGCTTCACGGTGACGAATACGAGCTTGCCGCTGCGTCCGGTCTTGCTCTCGACGTTGGTGATCGTCGATATGCGACGCATCGGTGCGCCGATCGCCAGCGGGCGCACGAACTGCAGCGAGCTGGACGCCCACATCCGCCGCGGCAGGTCGACGGGCGGCAGGAAACCTCCGCGTGCCGGATGGCCGTCGGACCCGAGATCGGCCTGGGCTACCGTCGGCAGGCAATAGAGCCAGTGCCACAGCGGCGGCAACGCGACGCCGTCTGCGATGAACGCGGGGTCGCGGTCCAATGTCGCGGCGAGTGCCTGCGCGCGCGCCGGCGCGACGATATCGTCCTGGGTCTCGCTGCGCCCGAGCCACGCCTTCCATTGCTCGTCCGGTGCGTTCATGCCGTGCCCTCTCAATAGACGACGCGCGCAGCGTGCAGCGCGCGCACGTGTTCGTCGCCGAGCCCCAGTCGGGCGAGGACCTCGCGATTCGATTGGCCCAGCGTTGGCGCCGGGCCATTGATGGGGACTGGGTTGCCGTCGAAGCGCCACAGCGCGCCGTACACGCGCTGGGCGCCGGTCTCGGCGTTGTGCACGGTTTCGAAATAGCCTCGCGCGGCGAGCTGTACGTCGCTGAGCAGTTGCGGGACGTTGTACACGGCGCCGGCAGGCACCCCCGCGCGCTGCAGCTCGCCCATCGCGGCGATCGCGTTCCGCGTCGCGCACCATGCGCCGATCCGCGTCTCGAGCTGTGGCGCCGCTCGGCGCCGACCCGCCACCGTGGCGAGCTCCGGATCGCCTTTCCACGCAGGCGCGCCCACGACGTCGCAGAGGCCAGCCCAGCTGGTGTCATCGACGACGCTGACGGCGAGCCACGCGTCGTCGCCCGCGCAGCGGAATACACCTTGCGGAAAGTGGTCTCCGCCCGCGTTGCCGGTGGGGGCGACTTCTCCGCCCGCGAGCGCGCGCGTCGCGAGGTCGCCCACCATCAGCACGGACACTTCGAGTTCGGACAGGTCGACGTAGCAACCGGCGCCGCTGCGCTTGCGCGCGTGCAGTGCCGCGAGGATTGCGACCGCGGCGTGCAGTGCGGAGCCGGTGTCCGGAAAGACGCCGCCGAGCGCGTTGGGCGACCCGTCCGCGAATGCCGTCTGCGCATCGAGGCCCGCCCACGCGTCCAGCGAGGGTCCATAGCCGACGTAGCCGCACTGCGGTCCCTGTTGCCCGAAGGCGGACAGCGACGCCATGACCAGGCCGGGGTTGTCTTGCGCGAGGGCCGCATAGTCCAGGCCGAGGCGTTGCATGACGCCCGGCGCAAAATTCTCGATGACGACGTCGGCCTGCGCGACGAGCCTGCGCGCCAGGTCGCGGCCGCCTTCGGTGGCGAGGTTCAGCGTGACGCTCCGCTTGCCCCGGTTTTGCGCGTTCCACACGCCGCTGCGATTGATCCCCGGGATGCCGTCCGGATATGGGCCTTGCCGGCGATGGACGTCCAGGCGCTGCTCGCTCTCGACCTTCACGACGTCGGCGCCCATGTCGGCGAGCAATGCCGCACAGTACGGACCTGCCCACACGTGCCCGAAGTCGACGACCTTGATCCCCGCGAGCGGCAGCGATGCACTCGCTGCGGCGGTGACCCCATGTCCGGCGGTCGCCGCGGGCGCGGCCGTTTGCTGCGTGCGGAAGCGGAAAGGGCTGCCTGGAACGACGCACGGGCGGCCGTCGGGGGCAAGCGCCGCGCGCCAAAAGCCGCGCGCCTGCAGCTGGGGGATGCGGCAGACATCGGCCATGCCGTTCACGGGCGCGAAGGGGAGGTTGCGCCGCTGCGACTCCCAGCCGAACGACGCCTTGTCCTGGGTCATCAGCCACGCGTGCATGCTGGTTTCGATCGCTGCCCTGTGCGCGTAGCGGTATTCAGCGTCCTCGAAGCGGGGATCCAGCGCCCACGCGGGCGAGCCCATCATCTCCACGAGCCCCGCCCAATGGTGGCGCTCGACCACCTGCAGGAAAACGTAGCCGTCGCGGCACGGCTTCACGCCCCAGGGCGCGAGCCGCCAGACGCGCATGAAGCGCGAGGCGATCACGCCCTGGTATTCGTAGAGCGCGATCTCGCGGCGCAGCGTCGGGATGAGCGACTCGAGCATCGACACGTCGACGACGCGTCCAGGGCCGCCATCCTGGCGCGCGAGCAGGGCAGCCAGTGCGGCTCCCGCGGCGCTTGCGCCGGCATACATCGACACCAGCGCGCCAGGCATCTTGAGCGGAGGAACCGTGCTGCCCGGGGGCGCCGAGACGTCACGCGGCGTGAGATGCGCGAGGCCGGCCATGCAGGCAAGTTCGACATCCGTGGCACGCCAGTCGCGGTACGGACCGGTTTGGCCGAATGGAGTCACGGCCACCTGTACCAACGTGGGAAAGCGCACGGCCAGCGCAGCCGCGTCGAGGCCGAGTGCGGCGCGTGCGCCGGCCGCATGGTCGTCCAGCAGGATGTCGACGTCCGCGAGGATGCTCAGCAGCCCGTCGCGCCCCGGATTTGCATCGACCACCGTCTTGCCTACATCGAGGAAGGTCTCCAGGTCGCGGTCCACGGGCGCGCGGCGCTCGAGGCGCGCGACGTCCGCGCCCAGGTTGCGCAGCAGGCGCGCCGCATAGCCGGCCGCGGTTCCGTCGGCCCATTCGAGCACGCGAATGCCGGCGAGCAGCGGCGGATCCGCGCCGTTGTCGCCCGCGCTCACGCGTCGACCGGAGCGCTCGCCCGTCCCACGATCACCTTGTCGCCGGCTGCATTCTCGATCCATACGTCGCACTCGACGCGCCGCGTACCGCCGACGTCCACGTTCGCGGTCACGACACCGCGAGCGACGCAGAAATCGTCGACGCGCACCGGCCGGCGGAAGGTGAGCTCGCAGCGCCCGCCTTCGATCCATCCGGCGCCGAACGACGCCCGCAGCTGCCTGAAGATCAGCGCCGCGACCTGCGGGCCGGTGGCGACCGGCGCGGACAGCCCTTCCTTGCGCGCTGCCTCCTCGTCGGTATGGATCGTCGATTCATCGCTGCGCTTGAAGTGGGCCAGCGTGAACTGGCAAGCGACCTCGGGCAGGACGGCCCCGACCGGAGTGTCCTTCGTCAACAGGGCCTGCATGGAATCTCCTTCAGATGCGTTCCGCCTTGATGCCGGAATCGATGCCTTCGCCGGCGCGCTCGGCGTTGCGGTCGACGAAGTCCAGAACGTGCGTGCGGCGGGTCCGGAAAACCAGCGCGCCGTCCGGGTCGGTGGCGCTCGCCTCGAACACGATGAACTCGCGGTCGTTGCGCACGTACTTGTCGGCCACCGTGGCCGTGACCCGCAGCGGCACCCCCGGCCGGATCGGTCGGATGTTCTCCATCTCCCAGCGATAGAACAGTCCGCGCACGTTGTACGCGCGCGAAAGCAGCCAGCGCGGCGGCCGGTAGCTGATCTGGGGCGGGGCGACGCGCCCGCCCCAAGGGGAATCGACGCTGTACCAGAGCGCGTAGTCCGCATCCAGCGCGCACTGCGTGTCGATCATCGCCTCGGTGACGGTCCATTCCATCTCGCCGAGCACGCGCCCGACCTCGATTTCGTCGAATTGCGCGCGGCGCCCGCGCGCATCCGCGGCAACGCGCTTCCTGGCTTCACTCATGGGTCACCTTCATGCTTGACGCGTGGCTCGCCACGCCGTGTCGCGGCGTCGATCGCCGCGGTGATTTGCCGATGTTATCATTCGAATGACTCGAATGACACTCAAAGGTTCATTGAGTGGAGCGACGCACGCTCCCGCCGCGGCCGGCCGCGTGACACCGCATCGTGCCCGCCGTATATTCCGGACCCTCCCACCGCGAGAGCGCAGCAGCGAAACATGGGCAGCCAACCGCTGTACCGCCAGATCAAGGAACAGCTCGTTGCCAGCCTCGCGCGCAACGAGTGGCGTCCGGGCGAGATGATTCCAACCGAGCCCCAGCTGGCGGCGCGCTTCGGCGTGGGGATCTCGACGATCCGCGCGGCGATCGGCGAGCTGGTTGCCGGCAATGTCCTGGTGCGCACGCAGGGCAAGGGCACGTACGTCGCGCGCCACAACGCCCCTGGCAACGTGTACCGGTTCTTCAATGTCGTACGCAACGGCGGAGCCAAGGACAGCTTCCATCGTGAATTGCTCTCCCTCCGCAGGGAAAGGGCCGCGCCAAGCGTCGCTGCGCAGCTGCAGTTCCCGCCGGGCCTCCGCTCGCCGCAGGTGTTCCGGATGCGCATTCGCCTCTCGGCAGCGGACGCCAACCTGGCGTACGCGGAGATCCTGGTGCCGACGCAGCTGTTCACAGGGCTCGATGCCAGGACCGTCGCCGACGGGCCGGCCTCGCTGTACGCGCTCTACCAGTCCCGGTTCGGCGTCAACATCGTGCGCGTCACCGAGAAGCTGCTCGCGGTGAGCGCGGGCGCAACGGTGGCGCGGATCCTCGGCGTTACCGCGGCTACGCCGATGCTCAAGATCGAGCGCACCGCCTTCACGTTCAACCGCGTGCCTGTCGAGCTGCGGACGACGTACGTCCACACCCAGCATTACCACTACCTCGTGTCGCAAGGGGCAGAAGGCTAGCGGGACGCGGATCATCGGGCGACTCCCGCAAGTATCGCGAGCGCACGCTGCAGCACAGGTCGGTCCACCATCTTGCCGTCCACCGTGGCCACGCCGCCATGCTCGGCATCGATCGCGGCCTTCACGCGACGTGCCCAGTCCACTTCCGTGGCCGTCGGTGCGAACAGCGCCTCGACGACGGGTACCTGGCGCGGATGGATGCACAGCTTGCCCGCGAAGCCCAGTCGGCGCGCCCGCGCGATGTCGTCGCGAAGCGTCGCCTCGTCGTCGATGGCGGAGGTCACCCCATCCAGTGGCGCGCCGAGCCCGGCCACACGTGACGCGCGGACGAGCGCGAGGCGCAGGCTGGTGAAATCGTCCTCGTGGGGTTCTTGCATCCCGAGATCGGCAGCCAGGTCCAGCGCGCCGAACAGGAGGCACGCGACGCCGCGGGCAGCCGCGAGCTGATCCACGGCACCGACGCCGCGCGCGCTCTCGACGAGCGGCATGACCGTACGCCACGGCCTGGCCAGTGACGGCAGCAGCGAAGCATCCTCCGCCTTCGGCAGCACGACGCCGACGACGCCCGGGTGCTCGCACATCCGGATGTCGTCGGCGAACCACGGGGTTTCGCACGCGTTGACGCGGACCAGCACCGGGCGCGTTGCATCGAGCCAGCTGGCCACGGCGTCCCGCGCGGACGCCTTGGCCGACGGCGCGACCGCGTCCTCCAGGTCGACGATCACCATGCTCGCGCCCGCGCCCAGCGCCTTTGCGAAGCGGTCTGGCCGGGACGCAGGAACGAACAACAGCGACCGCAGTGGCGTCATGGTTGGCGGGTGTCGACCAGAAGGTGTTGCGTCATGCACTCGAGCACGGGCTCGTCGCCGTCGTCGCGGACTCGCGTCCGCACGACGGCCGTGTAGCGGCCACGATGCAGCACGTCCGCGTCGGCGGTCAGCGCGCGGCCCTGTGCCGGGCGCAGGTACCAGCCGGTGGCATTCGCGATTCGGTAGTCGGGCGTGAGCGCCGCACAGGCAGCGCCAGTTGCTACACCGAGCAGCAGGCCGCCCTGGACGTGGCCAACGCGGTTGCGGAAGTGCAGCCCCAGTGGCACGACCCGAGTTGCGCCGCCTTCGCGCAACTGCGTGCGGCCGGACCAAAGACAAGTCGGCGCGCTGGCCGCGTCCGCCGAGGCAACCAGGTCCAGGACCTGTTGCTCGTCCGGCGCCAGTTCGGTGTCCGCGAGGAGCGCGCTGCTCCGGGTGCCCACTTGCCAGGGCAGGGGACCGAGCGTCACGCCGGGTGGCGGCCCGACGTGGGCGAACTCACCGATCGCATGGCACACGGCAACGCCGCCGCTTTCGATGCGCGCGCTTGCGCCTCCGACGGGAAGGCGGCTGTGCTGCCGTTCCATTTGCGTCGCACCGCGTGCGTGCAGCGATCGCGCCGCCTGCGCTCCGGTGAACTGAAGCTGCAGCCAGGTCGTCGCCAGCCGTTCGCGCGACGCGCGGCCGGCACGCAACGCGGTCGACAGCGTTACGTCCGCGAGGACGGCAAGCGCGAACAGGTCGCCGTCCGCCGTGCCCAGGCGCAGCCCGTCTCCATCGCGGATCGATAGCACGACCTCGTCGTGGTCGACCGTCTCGAAGTCCACGCCCAGAAAGTGGCCCGCAAAGTGAAAGCCGGGTACCCGGGACGCGGCGAGCGCGCGCCGCATCAGGTCGTGCAGCGGCGTTACGGACGGCGGTGCGGGCGGGACGGTCATCGCGTCAGGGGCAACGAAGGCTTGCGCATTGGTCCAGAACGTAATATCGTCGATTGTATGACAATTCGAGTCAATCGGGTACCGGGGGGCACGACGGCGGCTAGCGGCTTGTTGATGGCGACGCCCCGTCCATTGCGGTTGCAGGTGGTGGAAATCCTGCGCAACGCGATTACCGAGTGCGTGTTCGAGCCCGGAGGCAAGCTCGTCGAGCGCGAGCTATGCGAGCAGCTGGGCGTCAGCCGCACGACGTTGCGCGAAGCCCTGCGCCAGCTGGAAGCCGAAGGCCTGCTGGTGTTGACGCCCAACAAGGGCCCGGCGGTGGCGAGCCTGGATGCCGGGGGTGCGGCGGACGCCTATGCGTTGCGCGCCGAGCTGGAAGGCTACGCTTGCGCGGAATGCGCGAAGCGCGTGACCCCCGCTGACCTCGCGGACCTGCGCACCGATCTCGTGGCGATGACGCGTGCCGTCGCGGCCGGTGACTTCAATGCGCTCCAGCACGCGAAGACGACGTTCTACGATCGCCTTTACGACATCGCCGGCAACGCCGAGCTGAAGCGCGTACTGCGGTTGCTGCGCGCGCGCGTGACCTTGATCCGGGGACTCGACGTCGATCGAGCCGCCCGCATGCGCGAAACGGTCGATGGCGCCAAGGCGATCATGGAAGCGCTCGCCCGGCGAAGCCCGGCCGCCGCGCGCAAGGCTGCCGAAGAGCATATCCGCCGCGCTGCCGCGCTCGCGATTGGCGCACTCGGCATAACGTCGTCCGCGCGATCGAGGCGGGCAAGCGTCGGTTAGCCACGCGCATCGTCCATCGCCGCCAACGGCGGCGTGCGCCGCAACGGCGGCGTTCACGAGGAGGAGGAAGCCATGAATCCGTATCGAATGCTGGTCGCGTCGCTCGCGGTGGTCATCGTCGGGGCAAGTGCGCAGGGCAGCGCGCTCGCCGCGTATCCGGACCATCCGGTCCACCTGATCGTGCCCTATCCGCCCGCCGGAGGTGCCGACGCTGCCGCGCGCGTGATGGCAGTCGCCCTCGAGAAGCAGCTCGGGCAGTCGTTCGTCATCGACAACCGGCCAGGTGCCAGCGGCCGGATTGGCACCGAACTCGTCGCCAAGGCGGTGCCGGATGGATACACGCTGCTGCTCGGCAATGTCGGCCCCAACGCCATCATCCCGGCGGCGTACCGCGACCTTCCTTACGACGCAGTCGACGGGTTCGCTCCTGTGGGATTGATCGGCACTTCGGCGTACGCGCTGGTGGTGCCGGCATCGTCTCCGGCCCACAACGTGAAGCAGCTGATCGCACTCGCCAAGGCCAAGCCGGGCGCGCTCAACTTTGCGTCGACCGGCAACCTGGGCGGACCCCACCTCGCCGGCGAAATGTTCAAGCTCCTCGCGCACGTGGACGTCGTACACGTTCCATACAAGGGCGGCGGCCCGATGGTCACCGCGCTGCTGGGCGGCGAGGTCGCCTTCGCGTTCGCAAGCCTCCCGACAGTCACGCAGCACGTCAAGGCCGGAACGTTGCGGATACTCGCGGTCACCGGGGAGCGCCGCGTCGAATCGCTGCCCGACGTGCCGACGATGGGCGAGCTCCTGCCGGGTTATCGCGTGGTCCAGTGGTACGGGATACTGGCACCGGCCGGTACGCCGCGTGCGCAGGTGGATTCATTGAACGCTGCGATGGTCAGGGCACTCAACGACCCCGGGGTACGCGACCAGCTCGCGCGCCTCGACACGAACGCGGCGCCCGATTCCCCGGAGCAGTTCGCGGGCCTGATCAAGGACGACATCCGGCAGTATCGCGATCTCGTGCAGCGCTCCGGCATCCATGCGGAATGATCCACGTCGACGAAGTCTCGGAATTTGAGCCGCCTCGTCGCCAGAACCTGCGACAGCACGCGTTAGCCGTTATCATGCCGCACCCATGATCGACGCACGCACGCATCGCGCCGCAGGCGCGCGCACGCACGCTGGAGTACGCCCTTGCTGAACTGGTTCGCGCGGCAATTCGGCAGCGCGCCCTTGCACGATCCGACGGCCACTCCCGCGCCGGACGTCCAGCGCGACGTGAAGACAACGACGTGCTACATGTGCGCGTGTCGCTGCGGCATCCGCGTGCACCTCGAGGCCGGCAAGGTCCGCTACATCGATGGCAATCCCGACCATCCCCTCAACAAGGGCGTGATCTGCGCCAAGGGCTCGGCCGGGATCATGAAGCAGTACTCGCCCGCGCGCCTCACGCAGCCGCTGCTGCGCAAGCCGGGCACCGAGCGCGGCGCAGGCCAGTTCGAGCCCATTTCGTGGGAGCGTGCGTACGCGATCCTCGTCGAACGGCTCGCGCGCATCCGCGCGACGGATCCGCGGAAGTTCGCGTTCTTCACCGGCCGCGACCAGATGCAGGCGCTCACCGGACTGTTCGCGCGGCAGTTCGGCACGCCCAACTACGCGGCGCACGGCGGTTTCTGCTCGGTGAACATGGCGGCCGGCATGATCTACACGATCGGCGGCAGCTTCTGGGAATTCGGCGGTCCGGACCTCGACCGCGCGAAGCTGTTCGTGATGATCGGCACGGCGGAAGACCACCACAGCAACCCGCTGAAGATCGCGATCAGCGCGTTCAAGCGCCGCGGCGGGCGCTTCGTGTCGATCAACCCGGTGCGCACCGGCTACTCGGCGATCGCCGACGAATGGATCCCGATCAAGCCGGGCACCGATGGCGCGCTGTTCATGGCGATGCTGCACGTGCTGATCGGCGAGGAGCGCGTCGATCGCGCGTTCCTTGCGCGGTACACCAACGCGCCGCAGCTCGTCGTGCTGGACGGCGGCGAGCGCGATGGGCTGTTCGCGTTCGACCCGGCGGCCGGCCCGCCGGGCGACGGCCGCAATCCGCACAACAAGCTCGTGTACGACAAGGCGAGCGGGCGCATCCTGCACGCCTATCCGGAAGGCATCGCCGACGGCTGCGAGCCCGCGCTCGAAGGCCGCTATGCGCTGGACGACGGCACGCCTGTCGCGCCGTCGTTCCAGCTGCTGCGCGAGCGCGTCGCGCCGTGCACGCCCGAGTGGGCCAGCGCGATCACCGGCATTCCGGCCGCGCGGATCGTGGCGCTTGCGCGCGAGATGGGCGACGTCGCGCTTAACCAGGCGTTCGAGCTGCCGATCGAATGGACCGATGCGTGGGGCAAGGTCCACCCGACGACCACGGCGCGGCCCGTCGCGTTCCATGCGATGCGCGGGCTTGCGGCGCACTCGAATGGATTCCAGACCGTGCGCGCGCTGTCGGTCCTGATGAGCGTGCTGGGCACGATCGACGCCCCGGGCGGCTTCCGCCACAAGGCGCCGTATCCGCGCCACATCGTGCCGAATTACCGCGCGTTCAATTCACCGGAGATGATCCAGCCGAACACGCCGCTCAACGCGGCGCCGCTCGGCTTTCCGGCGAGCCCCGACGAGCTTGCGATCAACGCCGACGGCTCGCCGATCCGCATCGACCACGCGTTTTCGTGGGAGCACCCGCTGTCGGCGCACGGGCTGATGCACAACGTCATCACGAATGCGGTCAACGGCGACCCGTACCGCCTCGACACGCTGATGATCTTCATGGCCAACATGGCGTGGAACTCGACGATGAACACCGAGGGCGTGCGCGCGATGCTGAATGCGCGCGATCCTGACGACGGCGAGTACCGGATCCCGTTCATCGTCGTCGCCGACGCGTTCCAGAGCGAGATGGTCGCGTTTGCCGACCTCGTGCTGCCCGACACGACCTACCTCGAGCGCCATGACGTGATGAGCATGCTCGACCGGCCGATCTCGGAGTTCGACGGCCCGGTCGACTCGGTGCGGGTGCCGGTCGTGCCGCCGCTCGGCGAGTGCCGGCCGTTCCAGGAAGTGATCGTCGAGCTCGCGACGCGGCTCAAGTTCCCCGCGTTCGTCAACGCGGACGGTTCGCGCAAGTTCCGTGACTACCCGGACTTCGTCGTCAACTTCCAGCCCGCGCCGGGCATCGGCTTCCTGATGGGCTGGCGCGGCAAGGACGGCGAGTCGCCGCTGCGCGGGGAACCCAATCCCGACCAGTGGCAGCGCTACGCCGAGAACAACTGCGTGTTCCAGTACCACCTGCCGCGCGACATGCAGTTCATGCGCAACTGGAACCGTGCCTATCTCGACTTCGCCAAGGAGAAGGGATGGCGGCAGCGCAACGACCCGGTGCAGCTCGCGCTGTACCAGGATTCGCTGCAGACGTTCCGGCTCGCGGCAGAGGGCAAGGGCGGCGGGCGGCAACCCCCGGCGCACCTGCGCGAGCGCGTCGTGAAATACTTCGACCCGCTGCCGTTCTGGTACCCGCCGCTCGAGGAGGCGGTGACGGACACCGAGGCGTTCCCGCTGAACGCGATCACGCAGCGGCCGATGGCGATGTACCACTCGTGGGATTCGCAGAACGCGTGGCTGCGCCAGATCCACAGCCACAACTACCTGTTCGTCCACCCGAAGACCGCACGGGCCGCGGGCATCGCCGACGGCGGCTGGTGCTGGATCGAAAGCCCGTGGGGACGCGTCCGCTGCATGCTGCGCGACAGCGAGGCGGTCGAGCCGGGGACGGTGTGGACGTGGAACGCGATCGGCAAGGCCGACGGCGCGTGGCATCTCGCGCCAGGGGCCGACGAGTCGCGCAAGGGCTTCCTGCTCAACCACCTGATCGCCGACACGCTGCCGTTGGGCGAGCGGCGGATCAGCAACTCCGACCCCGTCACCGGCCAGGCCGGGTGGTACGACGTGCGCGTGCGGATCACGCCGGCGGAAGGCGACGAGACCTCGCCGCATGTCCAATGGGCTCGACCCGATGTCGATGCGCGTGCCGCGGCGCCCCACGATTCAGCGGAAAAATAGCGTCGGACCCATGCAACTCGCCCTCGTCATCGACCTCAACGTCTGCGTCGGCTGTCACGCCTGCGTGACGTCGTGCAAGGAATGGAACACCGGCGGCGCCGCCGGGCCGCTGACGGACCAGCACGCCTATGCAGCCGACCCCACCGGCACGTTCTTCAACCGCGTGCAGACGTACGAGGCGGGCACGTTCCCGGATACGGAAACGATTCACTTCCCGAAGAGCTGCCTCCACTGCGAAGACCCGCCGTGCGTCCCGGTGTGCCCGACCGGCGCGAGCTACAAGCGCAAGGAGGACGGCATCGTCCTCGTCGACTACGACAAGTGCATCGGCTGCAAGTACTGCGCATGGGCCTGCCCGTACGGCGCGCGCGAGCTGGACGAGGGGCGGCAGGTGATGACCAAGTGCACGCTGTGCGTCGACCGCATCCACGACGAGGCGCTGGCGCCGGACGACCGCAAGCCGGCGTGCGTGAAGGCCTGCCCGACCAACGCGCGGCTCTTCGGCGACATCCACGACCCGCAGTCGGACGTGGCGCAGGCGATCCGCGAGCGCGACGGTTACCCGTTGATGCCGGAGTGGGACACGAAGCCCGCCAATCACTACCTGCCGCGCCGCGTCAACAAGGCGCCATGAACCCTGCGTTTTCCGTCATCTTCCTGACGACGCTGTCGGGTACCGCGCAGGGCGTCGTCGTCGCGCTGGCGCTCGCAGCGCTCTCCGGCGTGCCGATGTCGCGCGGCTACCAGGTGATCGCGCTCGGCTGCGCGGCGGTGCTCGCCATCGTTGCGCTGGCCGCGTCGTTCTTCCACCTGGGCCGTCCGGAGCGGGCGTGGCGTGCCGCCGCGCGCTGGCGGACCTCGTGGCTGTCGCGCGAGGTGATCGTGCTGCCGGCGTTCATCGCCGCTGCCGTGCTGTGGGCGTGGCTCGTGGCGCGCGGCACGAGCGCACCGTGGCCGCCGCTGCTCGCGTTGCTGCTCGCCGTCGCCCTGTGGGTCTGCACGGCGATGATCTACGCGTGCCTGCGCTTCATCGCCGAATGGGCCCACCCGTTCACGCTGGTCACGTTCTCGTTCACCGGGCTGGCCGCTGGGCTCACGCTGGCATGCGCGCTGGCGGCGACGCTGGCCGAAACGCCACTGCTCGCGGCGGCCGGGGCGTCGGCCCTCGTCGCGACGCTGCTGGCCGGCGTCGCGCGCGTGCTGTCGTTGCGGCGCAACGCCGCGTTGAAGCCACGGTCGACGCTACGCACGGCCACCGGGATCACGGCCACGCCGATCCGCCAGATCTCGATGGGCATGTCCGCGGGCGCGTTCAACACGCGCGAGTTCTTCCACCACGCCACGGCGGCCACCGTGCGCAACGTGAAGCTCATCGCGCTCGTGGCGGGCTTCGTGCTACCGGCCGCGTGCATCGCGTGGGCGCTGGCAACCGGCGCGATCGCACCCTGGTGGCTTGCCGTGCTCGTGCAGGCGCCCGGGCTCGTCGCGGACCGCTGGCTGTTCTTCGCCCAGGCGCGCCACCCGCAGAATCTCTACTACCAGCGCGTCGCTTGACGCGTGGCCGGGGTCGCGGCCCGGCGGTGGTAACCTGACCGGGATCGAGCGCGACAGGAGGCGCCATGGACACACGCGTGGGATACACGGCCACGGCCGACGTCGGCCACTACATCGGCGGACAGCCCGTGGACGCGGCCGGTGGCCGCAAGCAGGCGGTCTACAACCCGGCCACGGGCGCCGTGGCGCGCCAGGTGCATCTCGGCGCCACGAGTGACGTCGACCTCGCCGTCGCGGCCGCGCGTGCCGCGGCGCCCGCCTGGGCGGACACGCCGCCGATCCGCCGCGCGCGGCTGATGCTGCGCTTCCTCGAGCTCATGAACACGCATCGCGACGAGATCGCCGCGATGATCAGCGCCGAGCACGGCAAGGTATTCAGCGACGCCCAAGGCGAGGTGACGCGCGGCATCGACATCGTCGAGTTCGCCTGCGGCATCCCGCAACTCCTGAAAGGCGATTACACGGACCAGGTGTCCACCGGCATCGACAACTGGACGCTGCGCCAGCCGCTCGGCGTCGTCGCCGGCATCACGCCGTTCAACTTCCCGTGCATGGTGCCGTGCTGGATGTTCCCGGTGGCCATTGCCTGTGGCAACACGTTCGTGCTGAAGCCTTCGGAGCGCGACCCGTCGGCATCGATCCGGATGGCGGAGCTGATGACGGAAGCGGGTTTCCCGCCGGGCGTGTTCAACGTCGTCCAGGGCGACAAGGTCGTCGTCGACGCGCTGCTGCAGCACCCGGACGTCGCCGCACTGAGCTTCGTCGGCTCGACGGCGATCGCGCAGTACATCTACGAGACGGGCGCGCGGCTGGGCAAGCGCGTGCAGGCGCTCGGGGGCGCCAAGAACCACCTGGTCGTGATGCCGGATGCGGACGTCGACCAGGCGGTCGACGCGCTGATCGGCGCCGCGTACGGCTCGGCTGGCGAGCGCTGCATGGCGATCAGCGTCGGCGTGCTGGTCGGCGACGCGGCCGACAAGCTGATGCCCAAGCTCGCGGAGCGCGCCAAGAAGCTCGTCATCCGCGAGCCGATGAACAGCGAGGCGGAAATGGGACCGATCGTGACGCGCGCGGCGCTGGAACGGATCGAAGGCTATGTCGCGCGCGGCGTCGCCGAAGGGGCGACGCTCGTCGTCGACGGCCGCGGCCACAAGGTCCCCGGTCACGAGAACGGCTTCTTCACCGGCGCGACGCTGTTCGACCACGTGACGCCCGCGATGAGCATCTATCGCGACGAGATATTCGGCCCGGTGCTGTCGTGCGTCCGCGTGCCGGACTTCACGTCCGCATTGCAGGTCGTCAACGGCCACGAGTACGGCAACGGCGTGTCCTGCTACACGAGCGACGGCAACATCGCGCGCGAGTTCGCGCGCCGCGTGCAGGTGGGAATGGTGGGCATCAACGTGCCGATCCCGGTGCCGATGGCCTGGCATGGCTTCGGCGGCTGGAAGCGCTCGCTGTTCGGCGACATGCACGCCTACGGCGAGGAGGGCGTGCGCTTCTACACGAAGCAGAAGAGCGTCATGCAGCGCTGGCCGGCGAGCATCGCCAAGGGCGCCGAGTTCGCGATGCCGGTGGCCAAGTAGCGGGCGCATGGAACGCGTCGTCTTCCTCGATCGCGCGAGCCTCGACGCCACGCTGCGGCCGCCGCGCTTCGCGCACACGTGGCAGGACCACGCGCGCACCGCCGAAACCGACGTCGTCGCGCGCCTTGCGGGCGCCACGATCGCCGTCACCAACAAGATCCCGCTGCGGGAGGCGGCCCTCGCGAAGCTGCCGGACCTGAAGCTGATCGCGGTCGCCGCCACCGGAACGGACTGCGTCGACGTCGCCGCCGCCAAGGCGCGCGGCGTCGTCGTGTCGAACATCCGCAACTACGCGCTGTCCACGCTGCCCGAGCACGTGTTCATGCTGATGCTGGCGCTGCGGCGCAACCTGCTCGCGTATCGCGCGGACGTCGCGGCCGGCAAGTGGCAGCAGGCGACGGCCTTCTGCCTGCTGGACCATCCGGTGCACGACCTCGCCGGGAGCACGCTCGGCGTCATCGGCCTGGGCGCGCTCGGCGCGCGCGTCGCGCAGATCGGGCGTGCGTTCGGCATGCGCGTGCTGGGCCACGATCCGCAGGCGGCGCCCGGCGAAGGCGTCACGCCGGCGGGCGTGGCGGAGATCCTGCGCGAGGCGGACGTCGTGACGCTGCACCTGCCGCTGACGCCCGCGACCCGCAACATGATCGGCGCCGCGGAGCTCGCGACGATGAAGCCGACTGCGCTGCTGATCAACACGGCGCGCGGCGGCCTCGTCGACGAAGCCGCGCTCGCCGCCGCGCTGCGGGCGCGCAAGCTCGGCGGCGCCGGCTTCGACGTGCTGACGAAGGAACCGCCGGTCACCGACAATCCGCTGCTGCAACTCGACCTGCCCAACTTCATCCTGACGCCGCACGTCGCATGGGCGAGCCGCGAGGCGATGCAGGGACTCGCGGACCAGCTCGTCGAGAACATCGAACTGTTCGTCGCGGGGACGCCGCGGCACGTGCTGTAGCCGGCACGGCCGCCGTGAACGCGACAGCGGAGGACTCATGACATCACGCGCCCTTCTCGCCGCCGCCGTGCTGGTGCTCGGCACGGGTACCGCGACGCTTCTGCCGGCCCGCGCGACGGCCGCGGACCCGGCGTTGCCGGACGATGTCGTCAGCACGATCCGCAAGGCCAACGTCGGCGGCGCGCTCGCCACGCTGTCCGCGTGGGTGGACCTGGACGGCGACGTGCAGCCCGAGCTGCTGGTCTACGTCGTGGGCCCGGGCGCGTGCGGCACCGGCGGCTGCACGCTGTGGGTGTTCGCGCGCAACGGTTCCGAGTACCGCGTCGTCGGCAAGATCGGCCCGGTGCAGACGCCGGTGCGCGTTGGCACGGGTACGGGCGCCGGCTGGCGTGACCTGGTGGTCGCCGTCGGCGGCGGCGGCGCCCGCGCAGGGTGGCGCCAGCTGGTATTCGACGGCAGGACGTACCCGCGGAACCCGACGGTCATGAGTTCGCAGGTGAAGACTGCCGCGGCGGGTGAGGGCGACATCGTCATCCCGGAGCTGCACGCCTTCAGCGACGCGACGCCGTTGCCGCCCGCACGCTAGCCGGCGCAAAAAGAAGCCGCGGCCCCGTGCGGGCGCCGCGGCTCGCGAACCGACGCGTGTCAGCGTGCGGCGCGTGCGGCGTGTTGCGGAACGCTTGCGTCGGCATCGGCAGGACTGCGGTCCGCCGCGATCCACCAGGCGGACAGCGCCGAGACGACACCCGAGAACGCGACGTAGATCGCGATCAGCCACGGCTGGCCGCCGCCCGATTGCAGCAGCGCCGCCGCGATCAGCGGCGTGATGCCGGACGCGAAGATCCCGGAGAACTGGTAGACGAACGAGATGCCGCTGTAGCGCACCTTGGCGTCGAACAGGTCGCAGAACAGCGCGGCTTCGGGGCCGTAGACCGATGCGTAGAAGATCCCGAACGGGATGACGATCGCGAGCCACACGAGCAGCATGTTGCCGCCGCTGTGGTTGATAAGCCAGAACGCCGGGAACGACGCGAACGCCGTGACGAGCGAGCCGATCGCGTACAGCTTGGGGCGGCTCATCCGGTCCGACATGCGGCCGAAGAACGGGATCGTCACGATCATCACCAGTGCCGACGCCATCACGCCCAGCAGCGCGTCGGTCCGCGTCAGCTTCAGCGTGTTGACGAGGTAGCCGATGATGAACACGGCGAAGATGTTGAAGAACACGCCGTCGATGTAGCGCGCGCCCATGCCCTTGATCACGTTCAGCGGGTAGCGCTTCAGCATCTCGACGAACGGCATCCGGTACGCGGCGTTGCGCTCCTTCAGCGCCGCGAACTCCGGCGTCTCCTGGATGTTGAGCCGGATGTACATGCCCACCGCCACCATGATGCCGGACAGCAGGAACGCGACGCGCCAGCCCCACGCAAGGAACTGCGCGTCGCTCAGCACCGAGGACAGCAGCGCGACGACGCCGGACGCGAGGCACAGCCCGATCGCGAGCCCGATCTGCGGCAGCGACGCATACAGGCCGCGCTTCTCCTTCGGCGCGTACTCGTAGGCCATCAGCACCGCGCCGCCCCATTCGCCGCCGAGGCCGATGCCCTGCAGCACGCGCAGCAGCAGCAGCAGCACGGGCGCGGCGACGCCGATCTGCGCGTACGTGGGCACGAGGCCGATCAGGAACGTCGCGACGCCCATGATCATAAGCGTGATGATCAGCATCGTCTTGCGCCCGATGCGGTCGCCGAAGTGGCCGAAGATCACGCCGCCGAGCGGGCGGGTGACGAAGCCCACGGCGAACGTCGTGTACGCGAGCAGCGTCGCGATGAACGGGTCGCTGTTGGGGAAGTACAGCTTGTTGAAGACGATGCCCGCGACGACGCCGTACAGAAAGAAGTCGTACCACTCGATGCTCGCGCCGACGAGTGCCGACGTGATCACGCGCCGGATCGCCTGCTCGTTGCCGTTGCTCGTGCTCATGATCTCAAGCCTCCTCCAGGATGTTGTGCTGCGTGGGATTCCCGTCCTGCGCGGTTCGTCCGCCGCGCTTCCTGTCCTCGCGGATCATCGCGACCGCCTTCTCGGCGATCATCACGACCGGCGCGTTGGTGTTGCCCGAGGGCACCGTGGGCACGATCGACGCGTCGACGACGCGCAAGGCCTGGACGCCACGCACGCGCAACCGCGGATCCACGACCGCGTTGGCGTCGACGCCCATCCGGCACGTGCCCGACGGGTGAAAGATCGTTGCGCCGACGTCGCGGCACCAGTCGAGCAGGTCCGCGTCGCTGGCGACGCCCGGTCCCGGCTTGACCTCGCGCTTCACGTAGCGCGCCATCGGCGCGGACGCCGCGATAGCACGCGCTGCCTTGACGGCAGCCACGGCGCAGCGGCGGTCGAGCTCGGTGTCGAGGTAGTTGGCCTGCATCGACGGCGGCGCGAACGGGTCGGCCGAAGCGAGCGCGATGCGTCCGCGCGACGACGGCCGCAGCTGGCATACGGAGAACGTGAATCCGGGCCACGCGTGGACGGCGCCACCGGCCATGTCCGCCGACAGCGTCGCGACGTGGAACTGGATGTCGGGCGTCGTCGATTCGGGCAGCGCGCGCATGAAGCACGCGCCCTGATTGATCCCGATGGCGAGCGCGCCGCTGCGAGCGCTGAGCCATTGCCAGCCGAGCTTGATGCGGCCGAACAGCGAGTTGAGGTCGTCGTTCGTCGTGATCTTCTCGGTGCACTCGTACGCGAGCCTGAACTGCAGGTGGTCCTGCAGGTTCTCGCCGACCGCGTCCAGCGCGTGCACGAGCGGGATGCCGAACTGCGCCAGCAGCGCGGGGGGGCCGACCCCGGACAGCTGCAGCAACTGGGGCGACTGGATCGCGCCCGCGGCGAGCAGCACCTCCGCGTCGCAACGCGCCTCGATGTCGCGGCCGCCTTGCCGGTAGCGGACGCCGATGGCGCGCTTGCCGTCGAACAGCACGGCGGTCGCCTGCGCCTCCGTGGCCACGGTGAGGTTGGGCCGGCCGCGTGCGGGCTTCAGGTACGCGTCGGCGGTCGAGCAACGCCAGCCGCGGTGCGTTGTCAGCTGGAAATAGCCGGCGCCTTCCTGCGTGGCGCCGTTGAAATCGTCGGTCGCCGGCACGCCCAGTGTCCCCGCCCCTGCGACAAAGGCATCGATCAGTGGGTGGCGCCCGGGAATATCGGATACCTTGAGCGGGCCGTCGCCGCCGTGGTAGCGGCTGGCGCCGCGCTCGTTGCCTTCCGCGCGGATGAACCAGGGCAGCACGTCGTCGTAGCCCCAGCCCGCGCAGCCGAGGTCTGCCCAGTGGTCGTAATCCTCGCGCTGGCCGCGGATGTAGATGAGCCCGTTGATCGCACTGGAGCCGCCCAGCGTCTTGCCGCGCGGCCAGTAGATCCGGCGACCGTGCATGTTGGGATCGGGGTCCGTCTGGAAGCGCCAGTTGTAACGGTCGCTCCACATCGTCTTGCCGTAGCCGATCGGCAGGTGGATCCACAGCGAGCGGTCGGGCGGCCCGGCTTCGAGCAGCAGCACGCGCGTCGCCGGGTCTTCCGACAGGCGGCCCGCCAGCACGCAGCCCGCCGAGCCGGCGCCGACCACGATGTAGTCGTACGTGTCCGCCATGCGCGATCCCCTGTTCGGGCCCTCCGGATTGCGCGGTTGATCGACAACGCCGGCGCCGAGGTCTTATGCTGGGCTGCCGCCGTCGGGAGCCGTGTGAGCCCCTCGCGAGTCGGCGCATCGTAGGCCAAATTTTTTCGGAACACAATGTTCCATTTTTCGCATAATTGACGCGTGACTTCCGAACGCGATCCCGACCCGGATGCCGTGGCGCCGGCGCCCGAGCCCGCCGCTGAGGCCGGCGAGCGCACGACCGACAGCGCGATCGCCCGTGCGCTGCGCGTGCTCAACACGCTCGCCGAGGAAGGGCGACCGATGGCGCTCACCGACGTCGCGATCCAGTCCGGGCTCGCCAAGGCCACCGTGCACCGGGTGGCCGAGCACCTGATTGCCGCGGGCTACGCCATCCGCGACACCGACGAGCGCAAGCTGGCCACCGGCCCGGCGCTGCGCCGCCTCGCGCTGGCGGCGCTCAACGGGGATGCGTTGCGCGCCCAGCGGCACGCCGTGCTTGCGGACCTCGTCGCCAAGGTCGGGGAGACGTGCAACTTCACGACGCTGGATGGTGCGAGCGTGCTGTACCTCGACCGCGTCGAGGCGCACTGGCCGTTGCGGCTGACGCTCGACGTGGGCTCGCACGTGCCGCTGCATTGCACGGCCAGCGGCAAGCTGTTCCTCGCGTCGATGCCGCCGGCGGAGCGCGAGGCGCTCGTCGCGCGACTCCCGCTTGCACGGATGACGGCGCGCACGATCACCTCCCGCGCGGCACTCGTCGCGGAATGCGATGCAATCGCCGCGCAGGGCTACTCGACGGACCGCGAGGAGTTCATCGCCGGGCTTGTCGCCGTTGCGGCGCCAGTCACGCGCGACGGCAGGGTCCGCGCAGCGATCGCGATGCACGCGCCGGTGGCGCGCGTCACGCTCGACGAGGCCGTGGCCCGCGTCGACGCGATCCGCGACGCAGCCGTCGCGATGGCCGGGCTCGTGTAACCGCCTGCGCGCGGCGCCCGGCGGGCCGCGGCCGGGGCATCAGACGCGGGGCGGTGGCGGCGCGCCGGTCGCGGTGTCCTGCAGCACGAGCTGGACGTTGGACAGCGCGCGTTCCGCGTAGCCGCCCTCGCAGTACGCGAGATAGAAATCCCAGCGGCGGAGCAGCGCGTCGGGATAGCCACGCGCGCGGATCGCGGCGGCGTTGGCATGGAGATTGGCGCGCCAGGCAGCGAGCGTCGTCGCGTAATGTGGCCCGATGTCCTCGACGTCGACGATGCGCAGCCGCGTCGCCGACGTGATCGACGCGGTCAACGCCCCCAGCGACGGAATGCAGCAGCCGGGGAATACGTGGCGCTTGATGAAGTCGACCGAATCGCGTGCCGCGGCGTACTGCTCGTCCGCGATCGTGATGGCCTGGATCGCCGCTGTCCCGCCCGGCGCGAGCAGCCGCTCGCAGGTGGCGAAGAACGTGTCGAAATACTGGTGTCCGACGGCCTCGATCATCTCGACGGACACGAGCTTGTCGTAGCGACCGTCGAGGTCGCGGTAATCGTCGAGCCGCAGCGCGATGCGATCGCCAAGCCCGGCGGCGGCGATCCGCTCGCGGGCCAGTGCGTGCTGCTCGCGCGAGATCGTTGTCGTCGTCACGCGGCAGCCGTAGTGGCGCGCGGCGTGGATCGCGAGGGCGCCCCATCCGGTGCCGATCTCCAGCAGGTGATCGCCCGGCCCCAGCGCCAGCTTGCGGCACAGGCGATCGAGCTTTGCGCGCTGCGCGTCCGCGAGCGTCTGCGCAGGATGCTCGTAGAACGCGCATGAATAGGTGAGCGACGGATCGAGGAACAGCTCGAAGAAGTCGTTGCCGATGTCATAGTGGGCCGCGATGTTGCGCCGGCTGCCGTCCCGCGTGTTGCGCGCGGCGGCATGCAATGCTCGCCGCACCGCGTCCCCGGCGCGTCGCATGCCGCCGTCGAGGCCGTCCAGTACGTCGCGGTTGACGGCGAGGATGCGGATCAGTGCGGGCAGGTCGTCGCAGGACCAGTCGCCCGCCATGTACGACTCGCCGGCGCCGACGGAGCCGCCGAACGCGACATCGGTGTAGAAGCGCGCGTCGTGGACCCGGATCGTGGCGCGCAGCGCGCTGCGTGCCGTGACGTGGCCGTACGTGACGTCGCGATCGCCGTCGACCAGCGTGACGACGCCGTGGCGAAGCTTCCCGAGCCGCGCAGCGAGTGCGCGTTGGGCGGCGCTGGCGAGGATCGCGTGCAACCCGCGGACGGGCGTTGCGGCCGTGCGTTCGCGTGCCGGGGCCCGCGTGGCCAACGTGCTGACGGTACGGTTCATCGGAGGGTCTCCGGGGTGTCGAGCGCGGACGCAGGTCCCGCCCGCGTGTCGCGACTCGCGGGTGGCTGCGCGTGTCGCGGATGGTCGTGGACCGGCACGCCTTTGAGCCACAGCCGCAGCGCCTGCCAGTGGATGCCCGCGACGACCTGGAGCGTCATCGCCGGAAAGCGCGCGAGCGCCCACGCAAGCGACATGGTGTCGATGGGCTTGCGCGCAAGCGCCAGCGTCGCGCCGAAGATCGGCTGCGCGCGAACCGACGCATCGTTGCCGGGACGCAGCGTCATGTGCACGACGAGGTCGGCGCCCGGTGGCGAGAGCTGCCAGTCGTATGCGAGGTCCATCGGATGGAACGGCGACACGTGCAGTGCCTTGACGCTGCGCGCGCGGATCCCGTTGCGCGCGTCCGGCCCGCCGGGCAGCACGTACGCGTGACGCTCGCGCCATGGCGTGTTCGTGACGTCGGCGACGACCGCCTGCACCTCGCGACCGTCGGCGTCGAAGCAATAGTAGAAGCTGACCGGGTTGAACACGTGGCCGAAATGGCGCAGATGCGTCAGCAGGCGGATCGGGCCGCGCGGGCGCGTGCCGAGCGCTGCCGTCACCTTGGTGCGTACCGCTTCGTCGAGCGGCACGTCGAGCGGACGCAGGTAATCGCGACGGTCGAAGCGCACGGGCGCCGCGCGCCGCGTCGACCACAGCCAGCGGCCGCGGAACACGTCGTCGAGCTCCGCCAGGTCGAGGTAGGCCATGCACAGCCGCGCGCGGAACGCGTGCGGCCGCGGCAC
Source organism: Pseudomonadota bacterium (assembly GCA_018241745.1). Taxonomy (GTDB): domain Bacteria; phylum Pseudomonadota; class Gammaproteobacteria; order Burkholderiales; family Casimicrobiaceae; genus VBCG01. Next base: position 94,720 of record JAFEDG010000141.1, on the reverse strand, counting down.
GACGCGATGATGGTCAAGCCACCCGTGGTAGAGCGCGCTGTGCATCGCTCGTTTCCTCGAAGCGTTGCAACGCCGTCATCGCGCTGACGACGCCGTCCTCGTGAAACCCGTAACGCCAGTAGGCGCCGCAGTAATGCGTCCGTCGCACGCCGCTGATCTCGGCATGCCGTTTCTGCGCGGCAATGCCGGCCGGCGTGAACAGCGGATGGTCGTAGGTCATCGTGCGCAGCACCTTGCGCGGGTCGACGTCGGCGGTCGCGTTCAACGTCACGCAATAGGTGTCGGGTGCCGCCAGGCGCTGCAGGATGTTCATGTCATACGTCAGCGTGACGCCGCCACCCGGACGTCGCGGCACGTGGTAGTTCCATGCGGCCCACGCGCGCCGCCGGGCCGGCAACAGCGACGTGTCGGTGTGCAGTACCGCTTCGTTGCGCTGGTACTGCAGCGCGCCCAGGATCTCGCGTTCCTCCGGCGCCGGATCCGCCAGCATCGCGAGCGCCTGGTCCGCGTGACAGGCAAGGAACACGTGGTCGAAGTGCTCTGCCGAGTGGCCCCGCGCGTGGATCTGTACGCCCCCGCCCTGCCGCTGCACGCGTTCGACCGGCGTGGCAAGGCGGACGCGGTGGCGCCAGGGCGCCATCAAGCGGTCGAGATAGCGTGCCGAGCCGCCGCGGACCGTGTGCCACGTGGGCCGGTCGTCGACGGTCAGCATCCCGTGGTTGTGGAGGAAGCGTACGAAGAAGCGCGCGGGGAACGCGAGCATCCGCGCGGGATCCGTCGACCAGATCGCCGCGCCCATCGGCACCAGGTAGTCCTCGACGAAGCGGCCGCCGAACCGGTGGGCGGCGAGAAAGTCGCCGAGCGGCATCGCGTCGACGTCCGCATCGTTGGCCGCGAGCAGTGTGGGCGCGACGCGGTGGAAGCGCAGGATCTCGGCGATCATCCGCAGGAAGCGCGGGTCGACGATGTTGCGCCGCTGCGCGAACAGCCCGTTCAGCGACGTGCCGTTGTACTCGAGGTTGCGCGCGTCGTTGCGGACCGAGAAGCTCATCACCGTGTCCTGCACGCTGACGCCCAGTTCGCGCAGCAGCGCGACGAAGTGCGGGTACGTGCGGTCATTGAACACGATGAAGCCGGTGTCGACGGCGAGCGTTTGGCCGTTGCGCTCGATCTCATGCGTATGCGTGTGGCCGCCCGGCCTCGCGTCGGCCTCGAACACGGTGATCGCGTGGCCCGCGGCGTGCAGCCGATAGGCCGCGACGCTGCCCGCGATGCCGGTGCCGACGATCGCGATCCGTTGCGGCCGTGCAGTCATCGCTCGCACCCCTGAGCCGCAACGTCCGCGCGCACGGCGGCGGGCACCGGCCGCAGGTCGTGGATCACGCCGAGGCACGCGAGCGCGCACAGGCCGTAGTAGGTGAGGTCCACCTCCCACCAGAAGAACCCCTGGCGTGCCGCCGCGGGATAGTGGTGGTGGTTGTTGTGCCAGCCCTCGCCCAACGTGAGCAACGCGAGCCACGCGTTGTTGCGCGACGCATCGCGTGTTGCATAGCGCCGGCGACCGCGTCGATGGGCCAGCGAGTTGATGCTGAACGTGGCGTGGTACAGCGCGACCGTGGACACGCAGAATCCCCAGGCGACGAGTTGCGCACCGCTCGTGTGCAGCCCCGGCGCGTAGCGCGCGGCGAGCGCGCCAGCGACCCACAGCAGGGCGACCAGCGCGAAAGGCGCGAGCGAGTCCCAGCGATCCAGGAATCGCAGCTCCGGAAAGCGCGCCAGCGACCTTACCAGCGCGTGCCTCGTCGCGTAGTTCTCGCGCGCCATGAACCAGCCAAAGTGGCTCCACGCAAGACCGTGGTGCTGCGGCGAGTGCGCGTCGTCCGCCTCGTCCGAGTGCACGTGGTGGTGGCGGTGGTGCGAAGCCCACCACAGCGGCCCGCGTTGCGCCGCGGTGGCGCCCAGCAACGCGAAGACGAACTGGGTGCGCCGTCCCGTGCGGAACGCGCCGTGGGCGAAGTAGCGATGGTAGAAGCCGGTGATTGCGAACATCCTCACCGCGTAGAGGACACCGGCGGTCACGAGCGCCGTCGTGCTCACGCCGACCCACGGCAACGCGAGGCAGCCCGCGTGGATCGCGACGAACGGCACGACGCGTGCGGCGTCGATCCGGCGCCAGCGCGAGCCGGTCGCGCCCGCCGCCGCGTCGGCGGGCAACCGGACGGCGTGTGCGTCGAACCAGGCGGCAATGCTGCGCGCCAGGCGCACGGCGCGGGTGGAGGCGGCAATCACGGTCGCGGCCTGCCAGGGACGAACGCGGGCGTCCGGCGCACGTAGTCGGCGTATCCGGGCCGCCGGCCGCCGATGTCGCGCTCGAGCAGGCCCACGCCGGAGATCTTCAGCAGCAGCACGGTCATCAGTAGCGGCGACAGGACGCTCCACCAGGCGCCGGCCGCCACGGCCACGAGCCACGCACCCCACCAGATGCAGCATTCGCCGAAGTAGTTCGGGTGCCGCGAATAGCGCCACAGCCCACGGTCCATCACCTTCCCCCGCTGCGCGGGGTCGGCCGTGAAGCGCGCCAGCTGCGCGTCGGCGACGCTCTCGTACACCACGCCGAACGCGAACAGCGCCAGTCCCGCAACGTCGAGCGCACGCCACGGCGCGGCGCTCGCGACGGCGGCCATCAGCGGTAGCGCGACGATCCAGGCGAGCACGGCCTGCAAGCCGAAAACGAGGTACAGGCTCTTGCGCGCGAAATTGGGTTCGTTGCGCGCGCGGATCGCCTGGTAGCGCCGGTCTTCGGGCTGCCCGCGCCGGCGCGCGGCGATGTACAGCGACAGCCGGAGCGCCCACGCGGTGGCGAGCGCCAGTATCGCGAGTGCGCGCGGACCGGTGACCGTGATCGTGGCGGCGACGACGAACGCAGGCACGGTGACCATCCAGGCCCACGCGATGTCGACGATCGAGACGTCGTGCCAGCGGATGCTGAGCGGCCAGACGAGTACCGCGAGCACTGCGGTGCCCGCGAACGCCCAGGGGAGTGCAACGGGTAGCGTCATCCGGCGCGCCGCGCGAACAGGTAATGCGTCACCCACCATTCCTGGCCACGCGCATAGCCGAACAGCTCGGCGCACGACAGGAAGAACACGCGCCAGCGTGTCCACCACAGCCCGGCGTTGGCGGCGCCGTACGTGGCAGACAGGATCGGCCAGATCGCCTCGCGACCCTCGTCCATCCGCGCAAGCCATGCTTCGGCCGTGCGCGCGTAGTGCGTGCCATCCCAGCGCCAGCGCGCGAGCAGCGCGAGGTCGTCCTGGAAGCGGAGCGCGAGGTCGTCGCTCGGCATCATGCCGCCGGAGAAGAAGTGCTCGGACATCCAGTCGGTGTCGTCGGCGACGTCGAATGCGTACGGCGTCGATCGGTGGACGAACACGTGCATGAAGAATCGCCCCTCCGGCTCCAGCCAGCGCGCGACGCGGCCGAACATCCGCGGCCAGTTGCGCAAGTGCTCGAACATCTCGACCGACACGATGCGGTCGAACGTGCGCTGAGGGTCGAAGTGCTCGGCGTTGCAGGTGATGACCTCGACATTCGCGAGGTCGCGGCGGCGGGCGGCATCCTCGATGTATGCGCGTTGCGAGTGCGAGTTGGACACGGCGAGGATCCGGCTGCGCGGATAGGCGCGTGCCATCCACAGCGTCAGCGAGCCCCAGCCGCAGCCCAGTTCGAGTACCCGCTGGCCGTCCGCGAGCTCGGCGCGCTCGCAGGTGGCCGCGAGCGCGCGTTCCTCGGCGACGTCGAGGTCGTCGACGCCGGGGGGCCACCAGGCCGAGCTGTACTTGCGGTGCAGGCCCAGGACCTCGCCGAAGAAATCAGCCGGCACCTCGTAGTGCTGGGCGTTGGCTTTCTCGGGCAGCAGTGCGATCGGCGCCTCGCGCATCGCGGCGACGAACGCGTCGCTGCGCGTCGCGGCGGCGGCGGCGTCGCCGGCGTCGATCGCGGCCAGCCGCGCCCGCAGCAGGCGGCGGATGCCGGCGCGGATCAGCGCGTCGGGAACGATGCCACGCTCGGTGGCGGCAATGGCGAGGTTGGACATGGACAGCCTCCGGTCTGCAGTACGGGCGCGGCAGTTTGCCACCGGTTGTACGTGGCGGAAGGCGGGCTGGATCAGCGCACGGTGCAAACCGCCGGACCGTGATCCGATCCGGCGTCCGGCCCGTACAAGGGCTCATGCAACTCGCCAGGCACCACGCTGCCGGGCCGGCGGGCGGGCGGATGCGCAAGTTCGCGGCTCACGTCGTCGTGTACGCTTCTCCACGCGGTTTGCCACGCATGCCCACGCCCGCCGAGCTCAACGACTGGATGCGCGCCGTCGCCACGACGGCCGATCGCGCCGCTTTTGCGGCGCTGTTCCGCCATTACGCGCCGCGCGTGAAGGGCTTCCTCGTGCGCTCCGGCACGCCCGAGGGCGTGGCGGAGGAACTCGCGCAGGATGCGCTGGCCACGCTGTGGCGGCGCGCCGCGAGCTTCGACCCCGCGCGCGCGCAGCTGTCGACGTGGCTGTATGCGATCGCGCGCAACCTCGCCATCGACCAGCACCGGCGACGGGCGGGGGTGATGCATGTCGAGGGGCTTGCCGACGATGATCTTGACGTACACATCACCGGCGATGCGCGGCCGGCGCTGTCGACGCCGGACGACGCGGCGGCGGCCGCGGAGCGCGACCGCCGCGTACGCGCCGCATTGAACGCCTTGCCGCCGGAACAGGCGGAAGTGCTGCGCCGCTCGTTCTATGACGAGCATGCGCACGCCACGATCGCGGCCGAGCTCGGGCTGCCGCTCGGCACGGTCAAGTCCCGGATCCGCCTCGCCGTGAAGCACCTGCGCCAACTGCTCGACGATTACGCGCCATGATCCACCACCATCCCGGGGACGAACTGTTGCTGCCGCTTGCCGCTGGCCGCCTCGCCGTGGGTCCGGCGCTCGTGGTCAACGCGCACCTCGAAGCTTGCGCGGAGTGCCGCGACCGCGTGCGCACGCTGCAGGCCATCGGCGGCGCGCTGGTCGAGGACGCGGAACCGGTTGCGCTTGCCCCCGAGGCATGGGGCAGGACGCTCGCGCGCATCGACGCGGGCGGAGCGCCGCCCGCGCGTCGCCGCCGCTCGCCGCCCGCTCCGTTGCCGTTGCCAGCCGGCATGGCGTGGCCCGCGGCGCTCTCGGGCTGCACGACGCGCGGGTGGCGCTGGATGGGACCGGGCATGCGCTACGCGCGCCTGGCGTCGCCGCAGGATCCGGATGCCAAGCTGTACCTGTTGCGGATCAGCGCGGGGCGCAGCCTTGCGCAGCACTCGCATCGCGGCATGGAGCTTTCCCAGGTGCTCGTCGGTGCATTCGCCGACGGCCGCGCGACGTTCGCGGCCGGTGACTTCGACGTCACCGACGACGATGTCATGCACCAGCCGGTCGTCGCGCAGGACGCGGAATGCGTCTGCCTCGCTTACATCGAAGGATCGCTGTCGTTCGCAGGCCCGCTGGCGTCCGCCGTGGGCCGCATGATCGGGGTGTGACGCGGCGACGGGTGGCAGCGTCGCGGCGTCAGCCCGCCGTGGCCGTCCATACGCGGAACGTGAGCGCCGAGCACGCGGCCGTGATGAACGTCCCCCACGCAAGGTCGATGGCCGTCAGCGACCACGGCCAGTCGCGCAGCGTCGCCTGGTTCGTGAAATCGTAGGCGCCGTAGGCGACGAAGCCGAGCAGGGCGCCGCGCCAGGCCGCGCCTGCGATCGTCGTCGACGGCATCAGTACGAGGACGGCGACGCCGACGAAATACGCGAGGTAGAACAGCGCGGCGGGCACGAAGTCGAAGCCGTCGCGCATCAGGTGGCCGATCGCGGGCCGATAGATGCGCGACGCGGTCAGCGTGAGCCAGGTCGCGTCCAGCGCCAGGAATGCGGCGATGCCGACGATGGCGGCGAGCGTGTAGCGGGTGGCAGGGCTCATGTCATTCGATCCGATAGCTCAAGTGGCGGCCGTTGTCGACCGTGGTGTCGAGTCCGATCCAGCGGTCGCCCGCGTACCAGACGTCGATCGGGTGCGCGAGGCCCGTGATGCGCAAGCCGCGGGCCCGCGTCGCCTGGCCCGCGACCTCGATCGTGGTTCCGGGGAGCGGCGCAATCGTGACATCCGCGGCGCGTCCGGTGCTCGCGTCGAACAGCCGCGTGACCCCGGGTGCGAGCGGCATCCAGTATGCGAAGCTCATCGCGCACGGCGTGGCGACCTGCGAACGCGTCGGCGGCCCCGCGTCCCGTTCCGTCACGTCCAGCCGTCCACCGTCCGCATGCGCTTCGACTGCGCGGACGGTGCCATTGTCCTCGGTGCGCGCGCTGACGGACCGCAGGCAGCCACCCTCCCATTCCTCGCGCGCCTGGTGCCGGTACGCGTATACGGGAATGCCCAGAATCCTTACATCGAACGACGCGTCGTTGGTGAGAGCAAAGCGCGTGTCGGTGACCGGCGACCGCGTGTAACGATGGGTGCCGATCGACGTTCCGTCCAGGAAGGCGGTGAAGGTCCACCGTGCGGCCGCGTCGAGTGGCGCCGCGCGGAGGTGGGCACTGTGCACGATTGCGCAGACCCCGGCGAGCACGGCGGCAGCCACACGTCTATCCATACCCGGATATACGCGGCTGCGCGTGTTTGGATCACCCGGCGTTACGCGCCGGGACAGGCCCGCGCTATCGGCGGCGCCGGCCGGGCGCGAACTGCTTGCGCAACGTCGGCAAGCCGACGCCCATCGCCTCGAAGCCGCCATCCGCCGCGAGCGTCTGGCCGTTGATGTAGCTCGCCTCGTCGCTGCACAGGAAGACGACGACGTTCGCGATGTCCTCCGGCGTCCCGTAGCGGTTGAGCGGGATCGTGTCGTAATAGTCCTGGCGTATGGCCACGCTGTGGACGAGCTTGGCCATGTCCGTGTCCACGGGCCCGGGCGCGACGCAGTTGACGCGGATACCCGCGGTGCCCAGTTCCACGGCGTACTGCTTGGTCAGGTGGATGAGCGCGGCCTTGCTGGTACCGTACGCGACGCGCAGCGTGCTCGCGCGGAGCCCCGAGATCGATGCGATGTTCACGACGGCTCCCGCGCCCTGGTCCAGCATGTAAGGGGCGCAAGCGTGCGTGCAATTGAACGCGCCGCCGAGGTTGGTGGCGAGCACCTTGTGCCACTCGTCCGCGGATGTTTCGAGGATCGGCTTGAAGATCGCGATCCCGGCGTTGTTCACGAGTGCGTCGATGCGGCCGTAGTGCCTCGCCACCCTCGCGATCGCCTTGTCGACCTGCTTCGCGTCCGCCACGTCGCAATGCACCGCGAGCACGCGCTCGGCGTCAGCCAGGGCCTTGGCCGACGCGCCGAGCGTCTTGCGGTCGATGTCGAGCAACGCGACGCGATAGCCTGTGGCGAGAAAGCGCTTCGTGATCGCAAGGCCGATGCCGCGGGCGGCGCCCGTGACGACAGCGACGCGAAGCGAACGAGTGGCTTGGCTCCTGCGGGAAGTGGACATGGGGAAGCGGCAAGAGAGCGCGGGGATCGAAGTGTACGATGCGGTCGTCTTCACTCCGGCTGTGGCCATGAAAACCGACGTCGAACCTTCGTTGTCCGTCGCGCCACGCATCGGCTGGGCCGAATTCGAGCAGGCGCTGCCCGGCGCTGTCGCGGGCTTGCGTGCGCTGAGCGACGCGGTGAATGCATCGGGGCTCGACAATGGACTGACCGAGCTCCTCAAGGTCCGCGTGTCGCAAATCAATGGCTGCGCGTTCTGCCTGAAGCTGCATCTGGACTGGGCGCGCAAGGCCGGCGTGCGTGATGTGCAGCTGGATCTCGTCGCCACGTGGCGCGACGCGGCCTGCTTCAACGCGCGTCAGCGGGCCGCGCTCCGCTGGGCGGAAGCACTCACCGCGATGGCTGCCGCACACGTCGATGACGGCGCGTACGCCGAGGTGGCGCGCCAATACACGCAGCGCGATGTGGCGGCCCTGACGGCCGCGATCGCAGCCATCAACGCCTGGAACCGGATCGCGGGCGGCCTGCGCTTCGCACCGCCCGGCGTGTAGCCGGCTACTCGACGTTCTGCACCTGCTCGCGCATCTGCTCGATCAGCACCTTGAGCTCGAGCGACACGCTGGAAAGCTCCGCGTCGACGGACTTGGAGCCCAGCGTGTTGGCCTCGCGGTGCAGCTCCTGGGCCAGGAAGTCGAGGCGCTTGCCCGCGGCGCCGCCGGCGTTCAGCACGCGCTTCACTTCGCCGACGTGCGTCCTGAGCCGTTCGACTTCCTCGGCGACGTCGACCTTGGTCGCGAACAGCGCGAGCTCCTGCTTCATCCGCTCGTCGCCGGCGTCCGCGCCGATCTCGCGCAGCTTGGCGCCGAGCTTGTCCATGTAGGCGGCCTGGATCGCCGGAATCCGCGGCGCCACGCGCTGCACTTGGGCGAGGATCGCCTCGCACGCGCCGAGCAGCATGGCCTTGATCTTCTCGCCTTCGCGGGCGCGCGATGCCGCGAGGTCGGACAGCGCCTGGTTGACGAGCTCGTGGACGCGCGCCGCCAGCGCGTCGGGCGCCACCGCCGATTCGGCAACCACGCCGGGCCAGCGCAGCACCTCGGCGGTCGTCAGCGGCGCGATGCCAGGCACGAGGCGCGCGACGACGGCGCCTGCGCGCGCAAGCTCGGCGATGCGGGCGGCGTCGACATCCAGGCCGGTGCTGCCGGCAGCCGGCCGGGCGAGGCTGATCCGGCACTCGACCTTGCCGCGCTTCAGCTCCGCGGCGATCCGTTCGCGCAGCGCGGGCTCGAGCAGCCGCAATTCGTCAGGCATCCGCAGGTTGAGATCGAGGTAGCGGTGGTTGACACTGCGCAGTTCGACGGTGAGCGCCAGGCCCGGCCATTCGGCCGATTCCGACGCGAAGCCGGTCATGCTGAGAATCATCGTGAGGGAAGGGGCCGCGGGTGGCCCGGTCGGTTCGTTGCGCGGGCGCCCATTGTAGGGGACAGGCGGCCGCTTCCGGTGGCACATGATTTGCGGTTCCCGGGCGAACCTGCGAAACTGGAAAGCTCCTGCGCTGTACAACGCAAGGCCTTGATTTACCGTGGCTGTCACTAACCAATCGCTGCCGGCGAATTACCAGCTGCTGAACTACCGGATCGACCGGCAGATCAGCCGTGGCGGCTTCTCGATCGTCTACCGGGCGTACGACGAGACCGGCGCGCCCGTCGCCATCAAGGAATACCTGCCGTCGTCGCTGGTGCTGCGGACGGAAGGCGACATCGTGCGCGCCTCGTCGGCAGAAAACCTGACATCGTTCCGCTACGGGATGAAGTGCTTCTTCGAGGAGGGCCGTGCGCTCGCCAAGATCAACCATCCCAACGTCGTGCGCGTGCTCAATTTCTTCCGCGCCAACGAGACGGTGTACATGGTGATGCGCTACGAGCGCGGGCGCACGCTGCAGCAGCAGATCCAGATGCGCCAGGACCAGATGTCCGAGCGCTTCGTGCGCCACGTGTTCATGCATCTCCTGAACGGCCTGCGCGAAGTGCACACGCACAAGCTGCTGCACCTCGACATCAAGCCCGCCAACATCTACCTGCGCACCGATGGCACGCCGGTGCTGCTCGACTTCGGCGCGGCGCGGCAGACGCTCACCAACACGCGCGCCAAGCTGGCCCCGATGTACACGCCGGGCTTCGCGGCGCCGGAGCAGTATCGCGATCCGGACCGCCTCGGCCCGTGGACGGACGTGTACGGCGCGGGCGCGTCGATGTTCGCGTGCCTCGCGGCCTTCGCACCGCAGGCGGCCGACGCGCGGGTGCAGGAAGACCATCTCGTGTCGGCCAAGAAGATCTGGGCCGGCCAGTACTCGGACAACATCCTCGAGGTGATCGACTGGTGCCTGCGGCTGGACCCGCTCGAGCGGCCGCAATCGGTGTTTGCGCTGCAGAAGGCGATTCGCGACATCCCCACCAAGAAGCGCAAGCTCTCGTTCCTGGGCAACGTGAAGAAGCTGCTGTTCACCGAAATCGGGGCCTGACCGCCACGCTCCTCCAGCGCCCATGCGCTTCACGATATTCCAGGAATCGCGCCGCGGTTCCCGCAAGGTCAACCAGGACCGGATCGCGTACACGTACGGCCGCGACACGCTGCTGCTCGTCATCTGCGACGGCATGGGCGGCCACGCGGGCGGCGAGATCGCGGCGCAGATCTGCGCGCGACTGTTCATCGAGCGCTTCCAGCAGGAAGCGAAGCCGGTGCTGCGCAACCCGCTCAAGTTCCTGCAGGACACGATGCAGCGCGCGCATGCAGCGCTGGGTTCCTACGCCAACCAGTTCTCGATGCTGGAGACGCCGCGTACGACTTGCGTCGCAGTCGTCGTGCAGGCGGGCCACGCCTACTGGGCGCACGTCGGCGACTCGCGCTTCTACCTGTTCCGCCAGGGCGGGCTGATCGCGCAGACCAAGGACCACTCGAAGGTGCAGTACCTCGTCGACCAGGGCCTGATCGGCGCGCACGAGGTCGTGACCCACCCGGACCGCAACAAGATCTTCTCGTGCCTGGGCGGCCTCGTGGAGCCGATCGTCGACCTTTCGAAGCGTACGCCGCTACGCAACGGCGACGTGATGGTGCTGTGCACCGACGGACTGTGGAGCGTGATGCCGCAGAACGAGATGGCCACCTGGCTCACGTCCACGCCGATCCTCAAGACCGCCCCGCAGATGATGCGCGAGGCGGAGAAACGCGGCGGGCCGGAAGGCGACAACCTGTCGACGATCGTCGTGCGTTGGGGTGCCGACCTTGCCACCGAGCAGGCGTCGACGGCCACCGTCACCGAATCGCTCGGCCTTGGCGAGTTCGAGACCGCGATCGAGAAGACGGTGACGCTCACCGATCGTGCCGGCGCCAACCGCGACCTGACCGACGACGAGATCGAGCGTGCCATCCAGGAAATCCAGTCGACGATCCAGAAGTACCGCCGCTAGCGTCCGACCCTGCTTTCAGGACCGTGCGTCGCGGAAAATGGGGTCGGACCCTATAATCGCGGCATGCGCCACCTGATCCTGGACACCGAGACCACGGGCCTCGACCCGCGGCAAGACCACCGGATCATCGAAATCGCCGTGCTGGAGCTCGTGGACCGGCGGCCCACCGGGCGCACGCTGCACATGCACCTCGATCCCGAGCGCGAGATCGACGCCGGTGCCACGGAAGTGCACGGCATGCGCTGGGACGACCTGCGCGGAAAGCCGAAGTTCGGCGATATCGCCGCCGAGCTGATCGCCTTCCTCCAGGGGGCCGAGTGGATCATCCACAACGCACCGTTCGACGTCGGCTTCCTCGACGCCGAGTTCTCGCGCCACGGTCACCCGCTGTGTGACGTTCACGCCGCGCGCATCATCGACACGCTGGCCATGGCACGCGAGGCGTTCCCGGGCCGGCGCAACAGCCTCGACGCGCTGTGCGAGCGCTTCGGCGTCGACAACAGCGGCCGCACGCTGCACGGTGCGCTGCTCGACGCGCAGCTCCTGTCCGAGGTGTGGTTGTCGATGACGCGCGGCCAGGACGCACTGGCCATCGACCTGACGCCGCCTGCGCCGCTGCGCGAGTCACTGCGGCGCGACGGCGGCGGCCCCGGCGAACGCCCGCCGTTGATCGTGCTCCCGCCCAGCGCAGACGAGCTCGCGGCGCATGCGTCCTACCTCGCGGCGCTCGACAAGCAGACGAAGGGCGGCTGCGTGTGGCTCGCGCTGGAACGCGACGCCGCCACGGCGACGGATGCCGCGGCGCCGGCGCCCGCGTCCGCAGCCGCCTGATGGCCATCGACTACCTGCAGAAGATCCTGACCGCGCGCGTCTACGACGTCGCGCACGAGACGCCCCTCGAGTTCGCGCCGACGCTGTCGCGCCGCACCGGCAACCGCATCCTGCTGAAGCGCGAGGACCAGCAGCCGGTGTTCTCGTTCAAGCTGCGCGGTGCCTACAACAAGATGGTGCATCTCACGCCGGCGGAACGCGCGAAGGGCGTGATCGCGGCGTCCGCCGGCAACCACGCGCAGGGGGTCGCGCTGGCCGCGCAGAAGCTCGGCTGCAACGCGACGATCGTGATGCCGGTGACGACGCCGCAGATCAAGATCGGCGCGGTCGCGGCACGCGGCGCCACGGTCGTGCTGCATGGCGACTCGTACAGCGACGCCTATGCGCATGCGCTCGCGCTGCAGAAGAAGACGGGCGCCACGTTCGTGCACCCGTACGACGATCCCGACGTGATCGCGGGGCAGGGCACGATCGGCGTCGAGATCCTGCGCCAGTGCGAAGGACCGCTCGACGCGATCTTCGTCGCGATCGGCGGCGGCGGGCTCATCTCGGGCATCGCCTCGTACGTGAAGCGCGTGCGCCCCGGCGTGCGCATCATCGGCGTGCAGCCGACGGACAGCGACGCGATGGCGCGCTCGATCGCGGCCGGCCGCCGTGTCGTGCTGCCGCACGTAGGCCTGTTCGCCGACGGCGTCGCCGTCAAGCAGGTGGGCAAGAAGACATTCCGCATCGCGCGCGAGCTCGTCGACGAGATCGTCCTCGTCGACACCGACGCCACGTGCGCCGCACTGAAGGACGTGTTCGAGGACACGCGCAGCGTGCTGGAGCCGGCGGGCGCGCTGGCGATCGCCGGCGCCAAGCAGTGGATCGCGCAGCACAAGGTGCGCAACGGGACGTTCGTCGCCGTCGCGTGCGGTGCGAACATGAACTTCGACCGGCTGCGCTTCGTCGCCGAGCGCGCCGAAGTGGGCGAGCAGCGCGAGGCGCTCGTCGCGGTGACGATCCCGGAGCGTCCCGGCAGCTTTCGCGCGTTCTGCGAGCTGCTCGGCAAGCGCTCGATCACGGAATTCAACTATCGCTACGCCGATCCGGGCGTCGCGCACCTGTTCGTCGGGCTGGAAGTCGCGAGCCGTGCCGAGACGCGCGCGCTGCTCGCTGCATTGAAGAAGCGCCGGATCGACGCCTTCGACCTCACCGACAATGAAATGGCGAAGCTGCACGTGCGCCATCTCGTCGGCGGCCACGCGCCGGCGGCGGAGCACGAGATCGTCTACCGCTTCGAGTTCCCGGAGCGACCCGGCGCGCTGCTCAGGTTCCTGGACAGCATGAGCGCCGGCTGGAACATCAGCCTCTTCCACTACCGCAACCACGGGGCCGACTACGGGCGCGTGCTGGTGGGCATGCAGGTGCCGCCGCGGGAGATGCGCGCGTTCAGGACATTCCTGGATACCCTCGGTTACGATTACGTCGACGAGACGCATAACCCCGCGTACGCGATGTTCCTGGGCCGGTGAGCGCGTCCCGCGACCCGATTGCGAGCGTGTCGCCGATGTCGTAATCTCCGGGACGCCTCGGCGCCGCGCGCGCCCTTTTTCGCTTCCGGGAGTTCGCATGTCATCGAAGCAGAAGCTCAGCAAGGCACTGGCCGCAGTGCTGCCGGCCGGTGCTGTCGGCGCGTCCGTGCTGCTGGCGCTGGCGCCGGCGCAGGCCGCCACGGTGTCGTCGGTATCGGCGGCAGACACGCCTCCGGTTCCGCAGTCCGTCGCGGAACGCCTGGCGGCCATCCAGGGCGGCGTCAGCGATGCGCTCGCCGCCGCGCCGGACGACACCAGCTTCGCCGCCGACGGCGACTTCATCCCGACGTGGTGGGGCAACGGCGGCTGGGGCCGGTTCGGCATCGGCTGGGGCAACGGCGGCTGGCACAACTGGGGCAACGGCTGGCATAACTGGGGCAACGGCTGGCACAACTGGGGCAACGGCGGCTGGAACAACTGGAGCAACGGCTGGCACAACTTCTGGCATAACGCCTGACGCGTTCCCACTTACCGGCTCCCCGATGACGTCGCCAAGCGCTGTGGGCAGCGGGCCTTCTGCCGAGCGCCATGTGCGCGGCACTCCGGTCACATCCGTTGTCGTCGTGCAGCCGACGCCGTTCTGCAACATCAACTGCTCGTACTGCTACCTGCCGGATCGTGCCGACGCGTCGACGATGGCCGACGATACGTTGCGCGCGCTGTTCGGCAAGCTGTTCACGTCCGGCTGGGCGGCCCCGCAGGTGACCGTGATCTGGCATGCGGGCGAACCGCTCGTGATGCCCGTGGCCTGGTACGAGCGCGCGTTCGCGCTGATCGAATCGCTGCGTCCGCCGGACGTCGGCATCCACCATTCGTTCCAGACCAATGGCACGCTGCTGACGCGCGCGTGGTGCGACCTGTTCAAGCGCTGGCACGTAGGTGTCGGCGTCAGCATCGACGGGCCACGCCGGTTCAACGACGCGCATCGCGTAGGACGCGACGGCCGTAGTACCTATGACAAGGTGATCGCCGGCATCCGGCTGCTGCATGCGGAAGCGGTACCGTTCCACGTGATCTCGGTGCTCACCGACGCGAGCCTCGGCGCGGCCGACGAGATGCTCGCGTTCTACCGCGCGGAGCGGATCGACGAGGTGTGCTTCAACGTCGAGGAATCGGAAGGGAGCCACGTATCCGCGCTGTTCGCGAGCGCCGCACCCGGCGCGCGCTTCCGCGCCTTCCTCGAGCAGTTCTGGCGCGAGGCGCGCCGCGCGGGCGACATCGCGTTCATCCGCGAGGTGGACGGCATGATCCCGCGTGTATTCCGCCCGGAAGGCGGCACGATGCACAACGTGCAGGTCGAGCCATTCGCGATGCTCAACGTCGACTGCCACGGCAACGTGGCGACGTATTCGCCCGAATTGCTCGGCCTCGGTAACGCGGCATACGGCGACTTCATCGTCGGCAACGTCAACGTCGACACGCTCGAGGCAATGCGCGCGAGCCCCGTGCTCGCGGCGATGGCGCGCGACATCGACGCCGGCGTCGAGCAGTGCCGCGCGACATGCGACTACTTCGCCGTGTGCGGGGGTGGCGCGCCGATCAACAAGCTCACCGAGAACGGTTCGTTCGCGAGCACCGCCACCGGTTTCTGCGAGCTGACGCAGAAGATCCCGGCCGATATCGTGCTCGACGCGTTCGACCGGTTGCAGGGCGTGCCCGTCGCATTGCCGCCGCAGGCGCCCGCGGCGCGCCGTACCATCCCGCTGGTCCCCGTGTGAACCCCGCACGCAATCGCAGTCCATCACCGCATCGATCCGGAGATACCTGACCATGCCACGCACGTCATTCGCGGCAGCGTTCGCTGCCACCGCCATCGCGCTCGGCGCGGCCTGCGCAGTCCACGCGCAAGGGATGCCGCGCGCGGCGGCCGCCCCGGGCGCCGCGCCCACGCCCGCGCAGCTTGCCGAAATGCCCCCGGCGTCCGGGTCGACCCCTGCCGGCGCAGCGCCGCTGGCGGGCCCTGACGCGCCGGCCCACGTCGTGTTGCGGATCGTCAGCGTCGAGGTCGTGCGTACGACGCACCCGCCCTACATGGACATCGTCCGCGTCCGGGGGCTCGCGAGCAGCGCAGGCTGGGAAGAGGTCGAGCTCGTCCCGCTGACACGTGGATCGCCGCCGGACGGCATCCTGCACCTGGTGCTCGTCGCGCGGCCGCCAGGGGGCGCCGCCGATGCGACCGGCTACGAGCCGGTCGACGCCATCCTGCCGCTGTCCAGTCCCGCCGCGTACAAGGGGGTCAGCGTGCATGCGGCCACCAACTCGGTCGAAGTGGACACCTCCCCGGGCTATGCGGAAGCGAAGCCGGTCAACGACGATTGCGGTACCTGCGTCGGCAAGGTCGTGCTGGCGAAGGGCGCCTCGGCGCCGGCGGGGGCCGAAGTCATCGCCGAGGGCAACCTGCCGCCCGGCGCGCGCGTCGTGCGGCCCGGCGACGGCCTGATGGGCGCCGGTTCGGACCCGAACCGGCTGTCACTGATCGTCAACAAGGAGGGCCGCATCGTGTCTGCGGTCTGGGACTGACCTGCGAGTACCGGGACCACCGATGAACAAACTCGCCTTCGCCAGTGCACTGGGCGCGATCCTCGCGCTGTCCGCGTCCGGATGCGCCACGGCCACGCAGCAGATCACGTCAGGTGACACCAACATGTGCCTCAACGTGGTGAACCACGGTTCGCCCGAACCCGGTGCGATGGTCAACATCAAGCCCTGCGACCCGTGGCAGAACCAGCAGTGGAATTACAACAACGACGGGACGATCACGGGCGTCGGCGGCTTCTGCATCGACGTCAAGGGTGGCCAAGGCGTCAATGGCGCGGAAGTGATCTACACGCCGTGCAACGGCGCGGCGAGCCAGAAGTGGACTCCATCCAACGGCAGCTTCGTCGGCATCGGCGGCAAGTGCATGGACGTGCCGGACGGCGTCCGTGTCGTCATCAATGCGTGCAACGGCGCGCCGAGTCAGCGCTGGATCTCGCACTGACGACGGCCGGGCGGCGGCGCTCGGCCCCCGCACGGTGACCAGGGCCGCCCGCGGGCGGCCTTTGCATTCGCGTACCTTCGGCTACGGCAACGGGCGCCACGCGCCGCCGGCCTTCATGCAATTGGCATAGAAAATGCGCCGGACGGGGGCAGACCTTGCCCCTGCACGTCAGCAGCCGGCACGATCGCTTTGCGAACCTGTTGCGTTTTCATCGAAATCGACGCCAAGTGCCGATTCCGGCAAGGTTTGTGCTCTAGGCAGTTGGTTGACCCCGTGGCACACTCCCTCGACGCGTGAGGGGCTGTGGGTGCCCTTGCCCGCCCGGCGGGTGACACGCACCACAGGGTCGAAAGTCGCACCCTGAGCGATATCCGCACCAAATCCGGGCGCGCATGCGCCGGCCGGTGCGGCCGTCGCATGAAAGGACCAGCGTTTGGCGGACATGAACCCCCTGTCGGGCGTCAAGGTGATGGTGATCGATGATTCGAACACCATCCGCCGCAGCGCCGAAATCTTCCTGCTCCAGGCCGGTTGCACGGTGATCCTGGCGGAGGACGGTTTCGATGCGCTGTCGAAGATCACCGACCACCATCCCGACCTCATCTTCGTCGACATCATGATGCCGCGGCTCGACGGCTACCAGACGTGCGAGCTGATCAAGAAGAACGCCCGTTTCCGCGGTACGCCGGTCATCATGCTGTCGTCCAAGGACGGCCTCTTCGACCGCGCACGCGGCCGCATGGTGGGCTCCGATCAATACCTGACCAAGCCGTTCACCAAGGAAAGCCTGCTGAAGGCCGTGGCGGCGCACGTGAAGGCAGCTGCATGATCAAGAAGATCCTGATCGTCGACGATTCGCCCACCGAACGTCACGTCCTCAACGACCTGCTCACGAAGTCCGGCTACGAAGTGGTCGCCAGCGACAACGGCGAGGACGCGATCCTGAAGGCCAAGCTGCTGAAGCCCGACCTGATCCTGATGGATGTCGTGATGCCGGGCCTGAACGGGTTCCAGGCGACGCGCGCCATCAGCCGCGACCCGGACACCCGCAACATCCCGGTCATCCTGTGCACGTCCAAGAGCCAGGAGACCGACAAGATCTGGGGCATGCGCCAGGGCGCGCGCGACTACGTCGTCAAGCCCGTCGTCCGTGACGAGCTGCTGACCAAGATCGCGGCGCTCGGCTGACGCTCGACGAGACCACCCCATGGCCCGCGCCGCCCGCCTCGACCTCCGCACGTTCCAGCAGGAACTCGCGACGCGCCTCGCCAGCAAGACGGCGGCGCAGGTGGAGTCGTCGCGTCTCGGGCTCGACTGCGGCGACACGCAGTGGCTGATCCGCCTGGCCGACGCCGGCGAGGTGATCACCGTGCCGGCGATCGTGCCGGTGCCGCTCACGCAGCCCTGGTATCTCGGCATCGCGAACATCCGCGGCAACCTGTTCAGCGTCGTCGACTTCGCGCGGTTCCTGGGCCTTGCGCCCACGCCCCTCGGCAGCGGACACCACGCGCGGCTCGTGCTGTTCGGGCCGCGCACCGGCGAACTCAATGCCGGGATCATCGTGCGCCGCGTGCTGGGCCTGCGCAACCTCGCGGAGCTCGCGCCCGCGGCGGCGCCGGAGAACCCGCCTGGCTGGTATGCGCAGCGGTGGATGGATGGGGACGGGCGGCCGTGGCAGGAAATCGATCTCGGCAAGCTCGCGCGCGACACTGCGTTCCTGCAGGTCGGGCAATGAACGTCTAGAGGGACGGAGGCGGTAATGGCACTGAAGATTTCGGGCAAGCTGTTCGGCGGCGACAAGCCTGGCAAAGGGGCGACGTCGGACCTCGACATGCCGACGACGCAGGTCAGGATGGGCAAGAACACGCCCGCCGGCTACGACCCGCTTGCGTCCGCATCCGTGATGGACCAGATCCGCGCCGGCGGCATCGTCAGCAAGGGCAGCCGGCTGCCGCTGATCGGCAACCTGCCCGTCGTCAAGCAGTTCCAGATCCTCGGCTTCCTGCTGCTGCTGTTCGTCGTGCTCGCCGCGCTGATGCTGTTCCTCGACCAGCGGGCGCGCGAGCAGGGGGCGGCGGCAGGCGCGACGGCGACGGAAATGCAGATGCTGTCGCAGCGGCTTGCGCGAGCGTCGGCCCTCGCCGCGCAGGGGCAGGCGTCCGGCTTCCCCGCCGTGCGCGACAGCCGCGACAAGTTCGCCAACGACTTCCGCGCGCTGGCCGAAGGCGGCGTCACCCACGGCACGTCGATCGACGCGCTGCAGGACCCGGCAGCCACCGCGCTGCTCGCCGACATCCGCACGCGCTGGGAACGCGTCGACTCCGCCGCCAACACGGTGATCAGCAACGAACAGGCGCTGACGTCGCTGGCCAAGGGCCTCGAGACCGTCAACCAGACCAACAGCGGCCTGCTCGAGCTCGCACAGCAGGCCGGGCTGCAGATCGCGCAGTCGAACGGCACGCCGCGCGAGGTCGATTTCGCCAACCAGCTCGCGGTGCTGTCGCAGCGGATCGCCAAGAACGCCAATACGCTCGCCTCCGCGGACGAGGTGGACCCGGAAACCGCGTTCCTGCTGGGCAAGGACACGGGGACGTTCCGCGACATCCTGAACGGGCTCTTGAAAGGCAGCGACGCGTTGCGCCTCGGGGGCGTGCGCAATGACGAGGCACGCGCGACGCTCGTCGAGCTGCAGAAGCGCTTCGCGGCCTACGACACCGGCGTGGCGTCGATCCTGTCGTCGATGCAGCGGCTGACGGCCGCCAAGCAGGCCGCGCGCACGATCAACAACGAGTCCGAGAACCTGCTGGCCAAGTCGACGGAGCTCGCCGACACGGTGCAGGGCGGCGGCCGCGCGCACCTGTTCACGCTGTGGGCGTCGATCGCGTTCGGTCTGCTGGCGCTGTTGTGCCTCGTGTTCCTTGGCAAGGTGTTCCTGGACGACGCCCGCGCCCGTGCGAGCGAGAGCGAAGGCGAGAACAAGCGGAACCAGGAGGCCATCCTGCGGCTGCTGAACGAGATGGGCAACCTCGCGGACGGCGACCTCACGGTGCAGGCCTCGGTGACGGAAGACGTAACGGGCGCGATCGCCGACTCGATCAACTTCACGATCGAGGAGCTCCGCACGCTCGTGCGCGGCATCAACAGCGCGACGGACCAGGTGACCAAGGCGACGCAGGAAACGCAGGCGATCTCGAACCGCCTCTACGAAGCGTCGCAGCGGCAGAACAAGGAGATCCAGCAGGCGTCCGCGTCGGTGCTGCAGATGGCGCAGTCGATCAGCGAAGTCGCGCAGAACGCGTCGCAGTCCGCCAAGGTGGCCCAGATGCAGCTGGCGGCCGCCGAGAAGGGCGGGATGGCCGTGCAGAACCAGATCGCTGGCATGAACGACATCCGTTCGCAGATCCAGGACACGTCGAAGCGGATCAAGCGCCTCGGGGAATCGTCGCTGGAGATCGGCGAAATCGTCGAACTGATCTCGGACATCACCGAGCAGACGAACGTGCTGGCGCTGAACGCCGCGATCCAGGCGGCGTCCGCCGGCGAAGCGGGCCGCGGCTTCACGGTGGTGGCGGAAGAAGTCCAGCGGCTGGCCGAGCGCTCGGGCGAGGCGACGAAGCAGATCGAGGCGATCGTGAAGACCATTCAGGCGGACACGCAGGACGCGGTGGCCGCCATGGAGAAGTCGACGGTCGGCGTGGTCGAAGGGACGAAGCTGTCCGACGCCGCGGGCCAGGCGCTGACGGAAATCCAGACGGTGTCGCGCGAACTCGCGAACCTGATCTCGCGGATTTCGTCGCAGACGCAGATGCAGTCGACGTCGGTGACCGAAGTGACGCGCGGCATGCAGGGTATCCTGAAGATCACCGAGGAAACGACCGAAGGCACGAAGCAGACGAACGTGTCCATCGGCCAGCTCACGCGACTGGCCGCCGAGCTCCGCTCGTCGGTCGCGGGCTTCAAGGTCTGACGCGGCATGGCGGCCGATAGCACCCCGGGCCGCGGTGGCGCGGACAGCGCCGCCGACACGTTCGACGTCGGCCCGCTGTCCTGGGTCCATGGCGAGATCGACCAGGCGCTGACGCGCGGGCTCGACGCGCTCGCCACGTTCAAGGGCGCACCGAAGGAAGCGATCGCGCTCAAGCACGCGCGCACGCACATCCACCAGGCAGCCGGCGCGATCCAGATGGTAGGCCTCGACGCTGTCGTCGCGTATACCGACGAGATCGAGCGCCAGCTGACGCGGCTCGAGGAGTTGCCGGTGGCGCAGGCGCCGGCCGCGGTGGACATCGTCGACCGTGCGTGCCGGCGGCTCAAGATCTTCCTCGACGAGCTCGTCAACGGCGCGCCGCCGGTCCCGCTGAAGCTGTTCCCCGAGTACGAGCAGATGCAGGCCGCGCGCGGCGTCAAGGCGGTCGCGCCCACCGACCTGTTCTATCCGGATCTCGGCGCGCGGCCGCCCAAGGTGCCGGCGCGCGAGGCGCTGCCCGTCTCGCGGTTGCAGTCGTTGCTGGTGAAGCAGCGGCGCGTCTACCAGCGCGGCCTGCTTGCGTGGCTGCGTGGCGACGCCGACGGCATCACGCAGATGAAGGGCGCCATCGCGGACATCGAGGAAGCAACCACGCAGGCTCCGCTGCGCGCATTCTGGTGGACTTGCGGCGCGCTGTTCGAGGCGCTGGGCGCCAAGGGCCTCGAACCGTCGTTCGGCCTCAAGCAGCTGACGGCGCGCGTCGACCTCCAGATTCGCCGCGTGCTGGGCGGCAGCGCCAAGGTGGCCGACCGCCTGCGGCGCGAGGTTCTCTACTACGTCGCGATCGCGGCGCCGGTGGGCCCGCAGGTGCAGGGCGTGCAGAAGGCGTTCCACCTCTCCGGCCTGATCCCGTCTGCCGATGCGCTCAACGCGGATCTCGTGCGGCTGCAACCGCTGTTGCGCGAGGCACGCGAGCAGCTCGCGGGCGCGAAGGACGCGTGGCTCAAGTTCGCGTCGGGTCGCGCCGAGAACCTGCCGAAGCTCAAGGCGACGCTGACGTCGGTGCATACGAAGGCGGCCGAAGTGCGCAACGGCGCGCTGATGAAGCTCACGTCGGCGCTGGTGGAGCGGCTCGAGAAGATGCCGTCGTCCGGCGTGTCCGAGTCGGTGGCGATGGAATACGCGACGGCACTGCTGCTCGCCGAGAGCGCGTTCGACAATTACTCGAACCTCGGCCCTGACTTCCCGAAGCAGGTCGACGCCATGATCGCGCGGCTGGACGCCGCGCGCGCGGGCCGCGGCGTGCCGACGTCCGGTGCGCCGGCGCTCGACGAGATGTCGCGCCGCGCGCAGGAGCGGATGCTGCTCGCGCAGGTCGGGCGCGAGATCCAGGCCAACCTGCGCCACATGGAGCAGGTGCTCGACGCATTCTTCCGCGACAACAGCAAGCGCGCGGACCTCGCGAGCCTCGCCAAGGACAGCGCGCAGATCCGTGGCGCGCTGCTGATGCTGGGGCTCAACGACGCCGAGAAGCTGCTGATGTCGTGCCAGGAGCAGATCGACTCGTACGTCGGGGGCGAGGAGCCGGTCGACAACGACGACCTCGAGATGCTCGCGGAGTCGCTGTCGGGCCTCGGCTTCTACATCGAGGCGGTGGAGCAGCAACGGCCGGATCGCGAGCGGCTCATCGCGCCGCTGCTGGCCAAGCGCTCCGGCGAGACGACGGTCGTCGAGATCGACGACGACGCGAAGTCGGTCGAGAGCGCCGTTGCCGAGCTGCGCGCGCAACTGCCTGCGCTGCTCGACGAACTGCACGCCGGTGGCCCGCGCGCCGCGTCGCATGCCGCGCTCAAGTCGAAGCTCGAGGCGCTGCGCGACGACGCGGAGCTCATCGGCGACGCGACGCTCGTGCAGCAGGCGGCCAGCGCGCTCGCCGAGCTCGATGCCGGCGGTGCGGCGCTCGCGAAGGCGGTCGACGCGATCGCCGACACGGCGTCCGCGGCGGCGCCGGAAATCTCCGACGAGACCAAGCGCCTGCTCGAGACCGATGCCACCGCCTTCGACGGCGAGCTGCTCGACATCTACCTGACCGAAGCGCATGAGGTGCTCGACACCATCGCCGCGCACCACAAGCTGCTCGCCGCCAACCCGAGCGACCGCGAGGCACTGCGCACGGTGCGCCGCGGCTTCCACACCCTCAAGGGCTCGGGCCGGATGGTGGGCCTCACCGACCTGGGTGAGCTCGCATTCGACGTCGAACGCGTCCACAACCGGCTGCTCGAAGAGGATCGGCCGGTAACGCCGGCGGTGCTCGCGATGATCGCGGTGGCGGAGCGCGACTTCCGGGTGTGGATCGGCGCATTGCAGAAGACCAAGCGCGTGACGCCCGATCCCGCGGCGCTGCATGCGGCGATCGACAAGGTGCTCGCCGAGCTGCCGCCGGGCCCGGGGCCGGCGTCGCCGCCGCCGCCCGGCAAGCCGCGGCTCGTCGACATCCCGGAAGCCACCGGTGACGCGCTGCCTGCGCGCGACAGCGGGCCGCCGCCGCTCGCGCTCGTCGACGAGCTGGACGACCTCGACGCGCTGCTCGACCGCGACGCGCGTGAAGCGAGCGGCATCGACTTCGTGAAGCCGGATGTGCCAGCCGTGGCTCCCGCACCTGCTGCGAGGGAGCCTGCGCCTGCCGCCAGCGACTGGGAGCTCGACGTGGAGCCTGTGGCGCCACCGCCGCCGGTCGTGCCGCCGGCCGCGCCCGCCAAGGCTCCGGGGAACACGCCGTCGACGATCGAGCTGCCGCCGCTCGTCGACTTGCCGGAGTTGGGCACCAGCGCCGGTCCCGCGCCGCAGATCATCGTGCGCGACGCCGTGGCAGCCGACGAATTCGCCGCCGCCGAGGACCTCACGGTCGGCGACGACGAACCACCGCCCGGGCTGCGCCTCGTCGCCGACAACGATCTCGAGCAGATCGACCTCCCGTCGCTCGATGACGGCACCGCAGAGCCTGCGCCGCACGACGCTGCTGCGCCCGATGCCGCCAACGAAGCCACGCCGCGCGCGCTGCCCCTCGCCGCGGTGCTGCCGTTCGCCCCCGCGGCGGGCGCCGGCGGCGGCGACGGGGAAGGACCCGGGGACGGCGCGACCGACGATGACGTGGTCATCGGCGACGTGCGGCTTTCCGCGACGCTCTATCGGATCCTGGCCGACGAGGCCGACGAGCACCTCGCGACGCTCCATCACGAGCTGTCGCTGCTGCAATTCGAACCGCAGCGGCTGCCGTCGCCGGCCATGGTCCGCGCGAGCCACACGCTGTGCGGCATCCACCGGACGGGCGGCTTTCCGGTCGTCGCGGCCACGGCCAAGTCGCTCGAGCTCGCGCTGAGCGCTCTCGCGGAGCACGCGCCGCCGTTGCCATCGCACGCGCAGCCGGTGCTGGCCCGCGCCGTCGCTGCGCTGGACGCGCTGGTGGCGCGAATCAAGCAGCGCGCGGCATTCACCGCGGCCGAGCAGCAGGAAGCCGACGAAGTCGGCGTCGAACTCGAGGCGCTGCGGCAGGATGTGGCCGCGCGGACCGCCGACACGGGCGGCGGCGACGCTGAATCGCGCGCCGAGGCCGACGCCGACCGCGAATCCGCTGCGGAGCATGGTGTGCGGCCGCAACTCGTCGCGATCGACGGCGACGCCCACGATGCGCCGGACGCTTTGTCCGGCGAGGAGCGCGCGGACGCGTCGACAGCGCCGGCCGGCATCGAGCTGCCGGCTGCGGTGTCGCCGGTGCTCACCGTCGTCACGCCCGTCGAACCGCCCGCCCCGGTGATGGCCGCCGCTGCGGCCGCCGCGCCGGCACCTTCGAGCGTGGACGTGCTGCCGGCCGTCCTGGCAGCGCCGGTGGACCCGCTCGCCGGCATCCGCGACGAAGTCGAGGCGGATGTGCTGCCGATCTTCCTCGAGGAGGCCGCGGACCTGTTTCCGCAGGCAGGCGAGGGCCTTCGCGCGTGGCGCCGGACGCCCGCGGCCACCGAGCATGCGCAGGAGCTGCGCCGCACGTTGCACACGTTCAAGGGCAGCGCGCGGATGGCCGGCGCGATGCGGCTCGGCGAACTCGCGCACCTGATGGAATCGCGACTCGTGGACGGCGAAAGCCCGGCCGCCGCGACACCGGCGCTGTTCGAGGCGCTGGATACCGATCTCGACAACATCGCGTTCGTGCTCGACCGCTTGCGCGAAGGCGAGGTGAACACGTCGCTGCCATGGGTCGCCGAAGCCGAAGCCGCGGCCGCTGCCGCGCGGGCGGAAGGCGAAGCCGAAGGCGGCCCGGCCTACGAGGTCCCGCCGCCAGACGCGGTGGCGCCGACGGCCGTCGCCACGCCAGCCGGCGGACCGGCCCCGGCCGCGCCGGCGTCGTCGACGGCCGCGCCACTCGCCGCGACCCTCGCCCCGCCCGAGCACGCGGCGGAAGCAGGCGCGCACGCGATGCTGCGGGTACGCGCCGACACCGTCGACAAGCTCGTCAACGAAGCCGGCGAAGTGGCGATCGCCCGTGCCCGCGTCGAAGGCGAGCTGCGCACGCTGAAGGCCAACCTGCTCGAACTGACGGGCAGCGTGATCCGCTTGCGTACGCAGGTGCGCGAGATCGAGATCCAGGCGGAGTCGCAGATCCAGTCGCGGATGAGCGCCTACCAGGACAAGGAAGGCTTCGACCCGCTCGAGTTCGACCGCTACACGCGCTTCCAGGAGCTGACGCGCTCGCTGGCGGAAGGCGTCAACGACGTGTCGACGGTCCAGCAGTCGCTGCTCAAGAACCTCGACGACGCCGACGCTGCGCTGGTCGCGCAGGCGCGGCTGTCGCGCGAAGTGCAGCAGAAGCTGTTCGCGATTCGTACCGTGCCTTTCGGCAGCGTGTCGGAGCGGCTGTACCGCATCCTGCGCGCCACCGCGCGCGAGCTCGACAAGCGCGCCAACCTCGAGATTTCCGGCGCGCAGGTCGAGCTCGACCGCTCGGTGCTGGAGAAGCTCGTCGGCCCGCTCGAGCACCTGCTGCGCAACGCGCTGGATCACGGCCTCGAATCGCGCGCCGCGCGCCGCGCCGCGGGCAAGAGCGAAACGGGCGAGATCACGCTGACGGTGCGGCAGCAGGGCAACGAAGTGGTGATCGCGCTGAAGGACGACGGCGCCGGCATCGACCTCGCCAAGGTCCGCCAGCGCGCGACGGCGCTCGGCATGGTCGCGGCTGACGCGACGCCGACCGACGCCCAACTGATGGAATGCCTGTTCAAGCCCGGGTTCTCGACGGCGTCCAAGGTCACGCAGATCTCGGGCCGCGGCATCGGCATGGACGTCGTGCGCAACGAGATCAACGCGCTGGGCGGCCGCGTGGACGTGGCCTCGACGCCTGGCAAGGGCTCCACGTTCACGCTGTACCTGCCGTTGACGCTCGCCATCGCGCAGGCGGTACTCGTGCGCGCCGGCGGCCGCCTGTGGGCGCTGCCCGCGCCGATGGTCGAGCAGGTGCAGCAGGTCAAGGCCGAGCAGCTCGTCAACCTGTACGTCGAGCGGAAGGTGGCGTGGCAGGGCGTCGACTACCCGTTCCACTACCTGCCGCGCCTCCTGGGCGACGCGACGCACAATCCCGAGACGCTGCGCTACAACCCCGTGCTGCTCGTGAAGAGCGGTACGTCGGTCGCGGCGATCCACGTCGACGAAATGGTCGGCAACCAGGAAATCGTCGTCAAGAACATCGGGCCGCAGCTCGCCCGCGTGTCCGGCATCTCGGGCGCGACGGTCCTCGGCAACGGCGAGATCGTGCTGATCCTCAACCCGGTGCAGCTCGCGCAACGGGCCGACGTGATCGTCGAGGAGCACGACACCGAGCGGGTCGTCGCGTCGTCCACCGACAGCGCCGGTGCGCCGCTTCGCATGTCGCGCCCGCAGGGTGGCACGCTGCCGCTCGTGCTGATCGTCGACGACTCGCTGACGGTGCGCAAGATCACGAGCCGCCTGTTGCAGCGCGAGGGCTTCGCCGTGGCGACGGCCAAGGACGGCATCGATGCACTCGACCGCGTAGCCGAGGAGCGTCCCGACGTCATCCTGCTCGACATCGAGATGCCGCGGATGGACGGCTTCGAATTCGCGAAGACACTGAAGGCGGACGCGGCCAACGCGCACATCCCGATCATCATGATCACGTCGCGCACGGCCGAGAAGCACCGCAGCCGCGCGCGCGAGCTGGGTGTCGACCTCTATCTCGGCAAGCCGTACCAGGAAGACGAGCTGTTGAAGCACCTGCGGGAGATGCTCGACATCGCGGTGATCCGCTAGCTGCGGCAGGGCGCCGACCGGTCCCATGACGAGCGACGACCGGCCCGGCGTGGTCCTGCGGAAGCCTCCCGCGACAACCCGGCGCTACACTGACATGGTGCGCGACGCCGTCGCCGGCGGCCTGTGCCTGCTGCTGTCCGGCTGCGCATTCGACCTCGCGCATGTCCCGCAGCAACCCACCACGATCGTCGCCGACAGCCAGGTCCACGCGCCCATCATGCTGAGGCAGGACGCCGATCTGCGCCTCGCCTACGGCTATACCCGCAAGCTGCGCGCGGGCTCGCACTGGACCTACGTGCTGCGCATCACGCAGGGCGATGTGTACCGGTCGCCGGACCAGGTGCTGACGGTCGAAGCGTCGAACATCCATGAGGCGTACATCGTGGTCCGCGACGCGGTGGTCGTGGGGTTCTACCTTCCCGTCGAGAAGACGTTCACACCGCTGGACCCGACGGTCGCGCTGTCGGTCGCCGGCGCCTGAAGTCCGCAACGGTGGTTTCCAACATCGAGGGGCATACATGAAGGCATGGGGTCGCATTGTCGCATTGTCGGTGTTCGCGTTGCTGCTCGCGAGCTGCGCCACGACGGGACAGAAGTTCGCAGACAGCCAGTCCGCGGCGCAAGGGCCGGCCAAGCTCGATCCCGCGCTGGGACGCATCTACTTCTACCGCACGATGCTGCTCGGAGCGGCGGTCCAGCCGGAGGTGAAGGTGAACGGCGAGGTCGTCGGCCGCGCGGTACCCAACGGCTACTTTTACGTCGATCGCAAGCCCGGTACCTATGTCGTGTCGACGAACACGGAAGTCGAACGCACGTTGTCGCTGACGCTGGAGCCAGGCCAGATCCGCTACGTGAAGCTCAACCTCGGCATGGGTTTCTTCGTAGGGCACGTGTACCCCGAGCTCATCGATCCCGCCGTGGCCGAGAAGGAGATGGCGGATACGCGTGCAGTGACCCCGTAGCGGTCGCCTTCGTTGAGCAGGGGCCGTCGCGCGCCTAGCGCCGCGCGAGCCCCAGCATCGTCGCGAACAGCAGCGGGTCGTCCCACGGCGCGTCGACGGGCAGCGTCGTCAGGTGCGCACTCTGCGGGTCGCGCTTCCACTCCTGGGGGAACAGCGCCATTGTGGTGGCGCGCTCCGGCGCCATGTCGCGCGGGCCTGTCCATTCGTACCCGTGCAGCGCGCCTGCCCACGCGGCCGCGACGTCGATGCCGACGTAACGGCCCGCGTGCGTTGCTGGAACCATCCGGCGGTTGATCTCGATCAGGCACGGCCGGCCGGTCGCCGGATCGTCGATGAACTGCACGCCCGCGAAGCCGCTGACTTGCAATGCGGCGGCGAGGCGCGCCGTTGCGTCCGCGATCGCGGGATGGCTCACGAAGCGCGACACGGTGCCTGCGCTGAGCTCGTCACGCCGCTGCAGCGCCGTGCGCGTGTAGCCGGTCAGCTCGCGACCCTGCCATGACGCCGTCGCGCGGTTGTAGCGGGTGCCGGCGAGGAAGGCCTGCACGAGCGCGGGCGCGGCGGGCTGCGGCCACGTGCGCGCGTCCACCGGCGGCAGCGCAGCCATCGCGCGCACGACGTCGTCGTCGGTGTGGCAGATCGCCACGCCGCGGCTGCCGCTGCCGACCGCCGGGCGCACGACGACCGGGTAGCCGAGCCGCTTCGCGATGGCGACTGCTTCGACGCCCGTCGCCGCCCCATCGCCGGCGGGCACATCGAGGCCGGCCCGGCGCGCGACATCCACGAGGCGTACCTTGTCGACGCTTTCCACGTAGTGCGCATGCGGGCCCAGCGAGCGCTCGACCATTGCCGCGACCTCCGGCCACAGCGGCCGCGGCGTGCTCCCCGTGGCCATCGCGTCGGGCCCCGCGGTCACCGGCGTCGCCGCCGCCTCGGCGCATTCGCAGGCCCCGCGCATCAACGCCAGCAGCACGCCGTCGTCGGCGGGCAGGATCTGTTCGGGCCGGAATTCGCGGAGTGCCGCGTCGACCACCGACAACGCGGCTCGGTAGCCGAGCGTCGGCTTCAGGAACGCGAGCTTCTCGATGTACTGCGTCATCGTCGCGTAGCTGTCGCGCGGCGCGAGCATCGCGACACGGCAGCCGGCGCGCCGCAGTTCGCGCGGCATCCGCGCCGGCGCGACGTGGTCTTCGCCCACGGCGACGACCAGCACGGTGGACATCACCGGCGGCAGGTTCATCGAGCGTCCGTCATGTTCATCGTGTTCAATCCCGCAATCCCAGCTTGCGAATCTCGGCGGCGAAACGCGCGTCGTCGTCCGCCAGCGTCCGTGCGAACGACTCCGGGCTGCCGCCGATCGGCTCCCACGCCTGGTCGGCCATCCACGCGAGTGTCGCCGGATCCGCAAGTGCCGCGTTGAACGCCCGGTTCAACGTCGCCACCACGGCCGGCGGCGTGCCTTTCGGCGCCACGAGGCCGATCCACGTGCGGATCTCGAGGTCGGGCAGGCCGGCTTCCGCGACCGTGGGCACGTCGGGTAACAGTGGCGTGCGCGCCTTCGCGATGACGGCAAGCGGGCGCACCTGGCCGCCGCGCACGGCGCCGATTCCCGCGGTCACGCTGTTGAAGCTCACCTGCACTTCGCCGGCGACGAGCGCCAGCGTCGCCTGCGACGGCCCCCGGTACGGGATCTCGCGCAGCCGGATGCCCGCGCGCTCGCAGAACATCTCCGCGTCGATCTGGGACGACGAGCCCTTGCCGGTCGACGCGTAATCGATCTGGCCCGGCCGCGCCCTCGCGTATGCGATGAACTCGCCCAGCGTGTGCACGGGCAAAGCGGGGTTCACGACGACCATCTTCATCGTGTACGCGAGGTTGACGATCGGCACGAAGTCCGCGACGCCGTCGTACTGCGCGTTGGGGATGACGCGCGGCGTGAGCACGTTGGTGGACGTCGACGCCGCGAGCAGCGTATAGCCGTCCGGCGCGCTGTCCTTGACCAGCGCGGCGCCGATCGCGCCCGACGCGCCGCCCCGGTTGTCGATGACGATCGGCTGCCCGAGATCGCGTGCGACCCGCGGGCCGATGCCCCGCAGCACGCCGTCGATCGAGCCGCCGGGCGGATTGGGCACGACGACGCGGATGGGGCGCGCGGGCCACGGTTCGTCGGCGGCACGCGCGGGCCCGGCGCGCGGCGCGAGCAGCGCGGCCACCGTTGCGCAGCCCAGCGCGCGCAGTGCCACGCGGCGGGGTGGCGAGGACGGTGGGCAGGAATGCGGGGCCATGGCGGGTGTCGCTGCGATGCAATACGCGTGGACGTGCAAACCGCGTACTCTAGCAAGCACTGCGCGCGCGCGCCTGTGCACATGCTGGGCCGCCGCGACGCGCTACGGGCGGCGGTTGGAGGGGAGGGGGTTCGATGGATGCGGGAGGCATCGTCGTGGCCGCGGTGGCCGGGGGTGGTGCGGCGGCGCTCGGCGCGGCGTTGCGCCGTGCGCGGCCCGTACGCTGGCGCGGTGTCGTGGCGACGGGCGTGGTGGCGGGCGCGGTGTTCGCGCCGCTGCTCGCGCGGGTGGCCGTCGGCGGTGCGATCGGCCATGCGGCCGATCCCGTCGGCAATGGCGTCGATCTCGCGACGCTCGTGGGGATGGGCGGCGCGGGTGCCCTCGCGGGGCTGGTGACGGCGGGCTGGCGCGGGCGGCGCCCGCGGTCATGACGCCCGCGCCCGCTCGTACAGGGCGAGCGCCGCGGTGCGGGCCGCGGCGTGGTCGACGATCGGCGCCGGGTAGCCGGGGACGTCGATCAAGCCCGGTGCGTGCAACGCCGCCGCGGGCACGTCCGCAAGTTCGGGCACGTGGCGGCGGATGTACGTGCCGTCGGGGTCGAAGCGCTTCGACTGCGCCCACGGATTGAAGATGCGGAACCACGGCTGCGCGTCGCATCCGGTAGACGCCGCCCACTGCCAATTGCCATTGTTCGACGCGAGGTCGTAGTCGAGAAGCTGTGCGGCGAACCAGCGCTCGCCGCGCCGCCAGTCGACGAGCAGGTCCTTCACCAGGAAGCTCGCGACCACCATGCGCACGCGGTTGTGCATGAAGCCCGTCGTCGCGAGCTCGCGCATCGCGGCGTCCACGAGCGGGAAGCCGGTGCGGCCTTCGCACCACGCGGCGAAGCGGTCGTCGTGCGCGGGGAAGCGCAGACGGCGCCAGGCGCGGTCGAACGGCGCGTCGACGACGTGCGGGTGGTGCCACAGCACCTGCGCGAAGAAGTCCCGCCATGCGAGCTCCCGCAGCCACGTGGACGCGCCTTCGCTGCGGGCGCGCGCGCGCCGGCGGGCTTCGCGCGCCAGCTCGCGGACCGCCACGGTCCCGAACCGCAGGTCGACGGACAGCCGTGACGTGGCGTCCAGCGCCGGCACGTCGCGCGCTGCCGCATAGCCATCAATGCGCGTCAGGAAGTCGGCAAGCCGGCGGGCCCCTGCGCGCATGCCGCCGGCGACGCCTGCCACGGGCGCGGCGTCGAATCCCAGCGCCGCGAGGGATGGCACCCCGGTCGCGAGCCGTGCGGGCAACCCCGCCAGCGCACCGCCGGCGTTGCGCGGCGCGACGACCGCGTCGTCGAGCGCATCCAGCCAGCGTCGGTAATACGGCGTGAACACCGCGTATGGCCCGCCCGTGCCCGTCAGGACTTCGTCGGTGTCGAAGATCACCTGGTCCTTGCCGCTGCGCGCTGCGATGCCGCGTGCGGCGAGTGCCGCACCGACATCCGCGTCGCGTGCAAGCGCTGCAGGCTCGTAGTCGCGATTCCAGTAGACGACGTCTGCGCCCAGCGCCGCGGCCACCGCGGGGAGCGCGTCGCGCGCGTGGCCGTGGACGACGGCGAGCTGGCCGCCGCGGCGGGCGAACGCGTCGGCGAGCTCGACGACAGCCGCGTGGATCAGCGTGACGCGGCGGTCGTCGCGCGGCAGCGCATCGAGGATGTCGCGGTCGAACACGAACACGCCGTGCACATCGGCGTGCCTGGCCAGCGCCGCGGCCAACGCGGCGTGGTCGTAGTCGCGCAGATCGCGCCGGAACCAGACCAGCGCGCGGCCACCGCGCGTTGTTGCGTGATCTGTACCCGCCGTCATCGTCGCGTTACAATAGCTGGCCATGGGTGCGCTCGTAAACCTCACGCACCACTTCCTGATTGCCATGCCCGCCATGGCAGACCCGCGCTTTTCGCACACGCTCGCGTTCATCTGCGAGCACAACGCCGATGGCGCGGTCGGCTTGGTCGTCAACAAGCCCGCGGACCTGACCGTTGGCGAGTTGTACGGCCAGATCGACGTCGACACCGACGGCCTGCCCGCGGGACTTGCGGAGCGCCACGTGCTGCTCGGCGGCCCGGTGAGCGCGGATCGCGGGTTCGTTCTGCATCGCCCGCTCGGCAACTGGCAATCCACGCTCGCCGTCAGCGACAACCTTGGCCTCACGACGTCGCGCGACGTGCTCGAAGCCGCGGCGCGCGGCGAAGGCCCCGCCGCGATGCTCGTGTCGCTCGGCTATGCCGGGTGGGGCGCGGGCCAGCTCGAAGACGAGATCGCCGCCAACGCGTGGCTGACGGTCGAGGCGGATGCCGACGTGCTGTTCGACGTCCCCCCCGAAGCGCGGCTCCCGGCGGCGATGCAGCGGCTCGGCATCGCGTTTTCGCAACTGTCCGAGGACGTCGGGCACGCGTGAGCACGCCGCGTCCCGGCCTCCCTACCGCCGCCACCGTGCTGGCATTCGATTGCGGGACGCGCCGCATTGGCGTGGCCGTCGGCAACACGCTCACCCGCACCGCAGAACCGCTGGCGACTATCGAAGCAGCGGCGCGCGACGCGCGCTTCGCCGCCATCGCGACGCTCGTGGCGGCGTGGACGCCTGCGCAACTCGTCGTGGGCCTGCCGGTCCACGCGGATGGCGAGGCCCATGCGATGACGGCCCACGCCACGCGCTTTGCGCGCGAACTCGCCGGCCGCTTCCATCTGCCGGTCGCCTGCGTCGACGAGCGCTACACGACGGAAGAGGCGCGCGCGGTGCTTGCGTCCGCACCGCGGCGCACGCCGCGCAGCGCTGCGACGCGCGACAGCGTCGCGGCACAGCGGATCCTCGAGCGCTACTTCGACGAAGGCCCGGTGGCGGTCCCGGCGGAGGCGCCGCGATGACCACGGCGCTGCCCGACGCGGAAGTGGCGCTGGCCACGCTCGCCGAGCGGATGCGCGCGAGCGTTGCGTGGGATGCGCGCTTCGTCGGCATCTACTCCGGTGGCGCGTGGATCGCCGACCGGCTCGCGACGCTCCTTCCTGGCGAGCACCCGGTTGGCTACCTCGACGTCGCCTTCCACCGCGACGACTACGGCAGCGCAGGCTTGAAGGGCGCAGGCCGCGCGACCAAGCTGCCGTTCGACGTCGACGGCGCGGCGATCGTGCTCGTCGACGACGTGCTGTTCACCGGGCGCAGCGTGCGCGCGGCGATCAACGAGCTGTTCGACTTCGGGCGCCCGGCGTCGATCGAGCTTGCCGTGCTCGTAGACCGGGGCGGCCGCGAATTGCCCATCGAGGCGACATACGTCGGCGCGCGCGTGGCCGTCGCGCGCGACCTGACGGTGGCGCTGTCGCGCGGCGACGACGGCCGCTTGGCGCTGGCGTTCGAGCGGAGCGGGGAGGCCGGCTGATGCACAACCCGCAACTCGCCGCCAACGGCCAGCTGACGCATCTGCTGACGCTCGAGGGCCTGCCGGCGCCCGTGATCACGCACATCCTCGACAGCGCGACACCGTTCGTCTCGTTCGGCGAGCGCGACGTCAAGAAGGTGCCGCTGCTGCGCGGCAAGGCGGTGTTCAACCTGTTCTTCGAGAACTCGACGCGCACGCGGACGACGTTCGAGATCGCCGCCAAGCGGCTGTCGGCGGACGTGATCAACCTGAACATCGGCGCGTCGTCCACCGCGAAGGGCGAGTCGGTGCTCGACACGATCGACAACCTGACGGCGATGGACGCCGACATCTTCGTCGTCCGCCATTCGGAATCCGGCGCCGCGCACCTGATCGCGTCGCATCTCAACGCCACCGGCCGCTCGCACGTGCACGTCGTCAACGCCGGCGACGGGCGCCACCAGCATCCGACGCAAGGCCTCCTGGACCTGTACACGATCCGTCACTACAAGAAGGCGTTCACCGCGCTGTCCGTGGCCGTCGTCGGCGACGTGCTGCACTCGCGCGTCGCGCGCTCGCTGATCTCGGGGCTGACGACGCTCGGCACGCCGGATGTCCGCGTCGTCGGCCCGCAAACGCTGATCCCGACGGCCGTCGAGTCGCTGGGCGTGCGCGTATGCCACGACATGCGCGAAGGCGTCGCCGGCTGCGATGTCGTCGTGATGCTGCGCCTGCAGAACGAGCGGATGAAGGGCGCGCTGCTGCCGTCCACCGGCGAGTACTTCCAGTACTACGGCCTCACGCCCGACAAGCTCGCGCTCGCGAAGCCGGACGCGATCGTCATGCACCCGGGCCCGATGAACCGCGGCGTCGAGATCGACTCCGCGGTGGCCGATGGCGCGCGCGCCGTGATCCTGCCGCAGGTGACGTTCGGCATCGCCGTGCGCATGGCCGTCATGAGCCTGATCGCGGGGAACGGATGAAGACCGCGATCCTCGGCGCAACACTCGTCGATCCGGCCGCGGGCACGGAGCACGGCGCCGACCTGTACGTGGCCGACGGCCGCATCGCCGCCGTCGGCACCGCGCCGAAGGACTGGAACGCGGACGCGACGATCGACGCGAGCGGCCTCACCGTCATGCCGGGGCTCGTCGACCTCGCGGTGCGCCTCGACGAGCCGGGCGCGCCGCTCGACGACACGCCGGGGCGCGAGGTCGACGCCTGCGTCGCGGGCGGCGTCACGCGCGTGGCCTGCCCGCCGGATACCGATCCACCGCTCGACGAGCCCGGCCTCGTCGCGATGGTCCGCCAGCGCGCGATGTTGCAGGGTCGCGTGCACGTCCACCCGGTGGGCGCGCTGACGCGCGGCCTCGCCGGCGCGGACCTGACCGAGATGCGCGAACTGGCGGAAGCGGGCTGCGTCGCGTTCTCGCAGGCCGACCATCCTCTTGTCGACACGCAGGTGTTGTGGCGCGCGCTGCAATATGCGACGACGTTCGACCTCCCCGTGTGGCTGCGGCCGCAGGACCCGTGGCTCGGCAAGGGCGGCGTCGCGCACGACGGCGAAGTCGCGACGCGCCTCGGCCTCGCCGGCGTGCCCGTCGTCGCGGAGACGGTGGCGGTCGCGACGATCGTCGCGCTGATGCGCATCACCGGCGCCCGCGTGCACCTGTGCCGGCTGTCGTCGGCCGAAGGCGTCGCGCTCGTGCGTGCCGCGAAGGCGGAGGGCCTGCCGCTGACGGCCGACGTCGCGAGCCACGCGCTCCACCTGTCGGACATCGACATCGGCTGGTTCGACACGCGCGTCCGCGTGACGCCGCCGCTGCGCGCGACGCGCGACCGCGCTGCGCTGCGCGCGGCGGTCCGCGACGGCACGCTGGACGCGATCTGCTCGGATCACACGCCCGTCGGCGCCGATGCGAAGCAGGTGCCATTCGCCGAGGCCACGCCGGGTGCCAGCGGCGTGGAGCTCCTGCTGTCGCTGGCGCTCAAGTGGGCGGACGACGAGCGCATCGCGCTGCCCGCAGCGCTTGCGGCCGTCACCACCGGACCGGCGCGCGTGCTGGGCGTCGCGCCGCCGACGCTGGCCATCGGTGCGCCGGCCGACCTCTGCGTGTTCGATCGCGCCGCATGGTGGCGCGTGGACCCGGACGCGCTCGCGAGCCGCGGCCACAGCACGCCGTTCGCGGGGCTCGAACTGCCGGGGCGGGTCGTGGCCACGCTGGCCGCCGGCACGGCCGTGTTCCGCCGCTGATTCGCGCGCTCGCGCAACTTCCCCGGCGCGCCGTAGTCTAGATTCGGGAGCGCGCGTCTGCCGTACGCGCGTCACGCCGCACACACCGTCCCCACCGGAGATCATGCAGATGAAGGATCACGACGACCCCCACACGATGGAGCCCGTATCCATGCGCACGCTGATGGGCCAGCGCGACGTCAACCGCCGGACGTTCGTCGTGTCCTCGCTGGGCGCGGGCTTTGCGCTCGCGGTATTGCCGGTATCCGCGCAGACGATCACGACTTCGGCCAGCGGCCTCGTCGCCGGGGAAGTCAAGGTGCCCGTCCACGATGGCAGCGTTCCGGCCTATCGCGCCAGGCCCGCCGGTGCCGGTCCGTTTCCGGTCGTGCTCGTGATCCAGGAAGTGTTCGGTGTGCACGAGTGGATCAAGGACGTCTGCCGGCGGCTCGCGCACCTCGGGTATTACGCGATCGCTCCCGCGCTGTACGCGCGGCAGGGCGACCCGATGAAGGTCAAGGACGTTGACGAACTGGTGACGAAGATCGTGTCGCAGGTACCGGATTCGCAGGTGATGGCCGATCTCGATGCCACTGCCGCGTTCGCAGCCGGCGACGGCGGCAACACGGCGCGGATGGGCGTCATCGGGTTCTGCTGGGGCGGGCGCGAAGTGCTCATGTATGCATCGCACAACCCGCGGCTCAAGGCGGCCGTCGCGTACTACGGCTTTCCGCAGAAGGCCTTCCACGACGGCGATCGCTATCCGCAGGATCTCGTCGAGGACAACCACGTCCCCACGCTGGGCCTGTACGGCGGCGCGGACCCGGGCATTCCGGCCGCGGCAATCAAGGCCTACTTCGACGCGCTGAAGGCGTCCGGCAACAGCGCGAGCGAGTACGTGATCTACCCGGGCGCGCCGCACGGCTTCCTGGCCGACTATCGCCCGACGTATGACAAGGCGGCAGCGCAGGACGCGTGGAAGCGCACGACCGCGTGGTTCGAGGCGCGACTGTAGGCGCCGGCGCACGGGTGCCGACGCGTCTCAGGTGCCCGTGGTGACGGGGTTGGCGGACTGCCTGACGTGCGGCGAGCGCGCGCGCTGCGCCGCGACGAACGCCTCCGCCCGCGCGCCCAACGCGTCCATCGCCGCGCGATATGGCGCAAGCACGGCTTCGTGCCGTCGCCACTTGTCCGGATTGGGCGCGCTCATCGTGTAGCGCGACAGCGGCAGCGTCGACGGCGGCGGCCGGTCCCACGCAAGCCCCGCGAACGCGCCGATCTCGGCGACGTGGCGCGCCGGGTCCGCGACGAAGCTCGCGTAGTCGAGCGCGTGCACGCGGTCGGAAGGCAGCGCCGCCAGGTCGTCGAGAAGCTGCGACTGCGTGCGCTGCCATTGCGTCGCCGCGATCTCGGCGAGCGGTTTGCCGATGAGGTCCCGCCAGCCCGGCACCAGCAAGAACGACCACAGCGGGCCCACCCAGCCGGGGAGCTGCCGGTACATGACGAAGTTGCCCGACTCCCAGCCCTCGATCATGCTGCTGACGTTCTGCTCCGGGCGCCGGTACAGGTAGACGAACTGCGCGTCGGGAAACACCTTCGCGAGGAACGGGATGCGCAGCGCATTCTTGGGCGTCTTCTCGAGCAGGCGCACGCTGTCGGCGGCTGGCGGGCGGCCGTCACGGTCCCGCAGCTCGGCGAGGAAGTTGCCAACCAGCGCGCGGACGACGTCGGGCGTCGCGTCGTTGGCGTCGAGGCGGTTGGAATCGCGCGTGCGCGGCCCCGGCTGCAGCGCGGGTATCGACTCGAACTGGCGATGGCTTTCGCCGCCGACGGAAAGAAGCCCGGGAAACTGTGCGAGCGTCTCGAACAGCAGCGTGCTCCCCGAGCGCGGCGCGCCGACGATGATCAGCGGCCGCTCGATGCGCGTGACGACCCGTGGCGCGGCGCGCGCCTGGCCGAGATCCGGGACGTCGGCGCGCGCCGAGGCGGCCCGCGGTGCGACGCTGCCGCCAGGCGCAGCGGCAAGTGCGGCGGCCGCGTCGGCGCGGACCATCGCCGCCGCCAGCGACTGGTACAGCAGCGTGCCGAGGTCCGCGCTGTTGGGCAGCGTCATGCGGCCCGCGTGGCGCTTGCCCAGCGCGCCGAAACGCTCGCGCAGCGCGGCGTAGTCGCGCAGACCGTCGCTGCGCGGTCCGAAGCGCGCCCATGTCGCGCGCCAGTCGAGCCACAGCGCGTCGAATTCCGCTTCCAGCGCCGCGAGGGCTGCGCTGTCGTGCGGGGCGCCTTTCGCGTCGGCCACCCAGTGCGCCCACAGGTCGCGCACCTCCCACGGCGACATCACCGGCGGGACGTTTTCCGATTCCAGTGGCAGGTCGACGCGCGCAGCCGGGTCGAACGCCACGTGCCGCGGTGGTACGCGCCCGTGCACGTGGTCCCAGAATGCGGCCGAGCCCACCGTGTCGATGACGAGGTGGATCCGCCGCTTGGGCGTGCGGTTCAGCACGTTGTGCAGGCGCCACGTGTCGAATACCCAGCACTCGCCGGCCGCCATCCGCGTGGACGCATCGCCACACTGGAACTCGACCTCAGGGAACGTGACGACCGGCACGTGCACGCGCACGCGCTGCTGCCAGTAATAGTTGGTGTCGACGTGCAGCGTCGCTTCCGCCTGGCCGTCGAGGCGCATCAGCCGCGAGCGACCGATCGGCGAGGCAAGCGCGTGCATCACCTGTGCGACGTAGGGGCAACGCGCGAGGAACGGCGTCGGGCGCATCGGGCCGGCGACGCCGTCGTCGTCCGGGTTGCCGCCGCGCGCGACGTACGGCAGCGCCCAGTTGCCGGCGTGTCCCTGCGGATGCGGGCGCCACTCGCTTTCGGTGAACTGGTTGACCTCGGCGGCGAGCCGGTCCGCGTCGAACGTGAGCGGCAGCTTGTAGAAGGGTTCTGCGAGTTGCATCGGGAGGCGGCGCGCGGGGGCTTTGCACCAGGGTGTCATTCTAGCCCGAGGGCCGGAGCGGGCCATGCGCGCTGGCGCCGGGGCGCGCCCGGCCGGTTGGTACAATTGCGCCCCCATGCAAGACCGCCACCTCCACGCCCTCGAGCAGGAATCGATCCACCTGATCCGCGAAGCGCACGCCCAGCTCAACCCGCTGGCGATGCTGTGGTCGCTGGGCAAGGACTCGAACACGCTGCTGTGGCTTGCGCGCAAGGCGTTCAACGGCCGCGTTCCGTTCCCGCTGATCCTGCTGGACACGGGTAACGAATTCGACGAGGTGTATGCGTTCCGCGACCGCTACGTCCGCGAGTGG
Source organism: Pseudomonadota bacterium (assembly GCA_018241745.1). Lineage (GTDB taxonomy): Bacteria > Pseudomonadota > Gammaproteobacteria > Burkholderiales > Casimicrobiaceae > VBCG01. The sequence continues at coordinate 55,852 of JAFEDG010000141.1, read as the reverse complement.
AACCTCGACCACATCGCGGCCGTCTGTCCGCCCGCGGAAGACACGGATGCGACGCTGCCGCCGGCCGCGCGCGCCGCGGCGCGCAAGACGCTGGGCCTCAAGCGCCTGCTCGCCGAGCGGCCGTTCGCCGGCATCCTGCTCGGCATCCGGCGCGACGAGCAGCCGATCCGCGGCAAGGAACGCGGCATGAGCCCGCGCGACGCGGACGGGCGCTGGCACTTCGATGCGCAGCCCACGGAACTGTGGGGCCAGTATTCGGCGATCGCGCCGGAAGGCGGGCACGTGCGCGTGCACCCGCTGCTCAAGTGGACGGAGCTCGACATCTGGCGCTATGTCGAGGCGGAGAACATCCCGGTGCCCGAGCTGTATTTCGCGCGCAACGGCAAGCGCTTTCGCTCGTTGGGCGAGAAGGACATCACGTTCCCCGTGGACTCGAACGCGGCGAACATCGCCGAGATCATCGCGGAGCTGACAACGACGCGGCAGTCCGAGCGCGCGGGCCGCGCGATGGACCACGAGCGCGAGGACGCGTTCGAGCGGCTGCGCGCGACGGGGTACATGTAATGGCGCTGACGCTGTGCATGGCGGGCCACGTCGACCACGGCAAGTCGACGCTGCTGGGACGGCTCCTCAACGACCTCGACCTGCTGCCCGACGGCAAGGTGGCGTCGCTGGAGGCGGCGAGCGCGGCGCGCGGCGTGCCGCTCGAATGGTCGTTCGTGCTCGACGCGTTCCAGGTCGAGCGCGACCAGGCGATCACGCTCGACATCACGCACGTGCGCGTGCGCTCGCAGAAGCGCGAGTTCGCGATCGTCGACGCCCCGGGCCATCGCGACCTGATGCGCAACCTGGTGACCGGCGCGGCCGAGGCTTCCGCCGTGCTGCTGGTCGTCGATGCGCAGGCAGGGGTGGAGATGCAGACGCGCGGCCACCTCGCGTTGCTGCGCGTGCTGGGCATCCCCGAGGTGATCGTCGCCGTCAACAAGATGGACCTCGTCGGCTGGAGCGAGGCGCGGTTCGACGCGGTGCGCGACGAGCTGCGCGCCGCGATGCACGCGCTGGGCCTCAAAGCGACCGCGATCGTGCCGGTGGCCGCGCGCGACGGCGCCAACCTCGTGCAGCCGTGGCCGGATGCCCCGTGGTGGCGGGGCGGCACGATCGTCGACGCGATCGACGCGCTCGCGGAGGACGACGCACTCGAGGCCGCCGCGCGCGGTCCGCTGCGCCTGCCCGTGCAGAACGTCTACCGGCAGGGCACGCAGCGGCTGGTCGCAGGGCAACTGACGGCGGGCCGCATCCGCGCGCACGACGAGGTCCTGCTGCTGCCAGCCAACCGGCTCACCCGCGTGACGTCGCTGGAAGGTTGGCCCGACGCGCCGTCGGCGCTCGCCGCGGGTGACAACGCCGCGGTGACGATCGCCGATCCGTTCGTCATCCGGCGCGGCGACCTGCTGTGCGATCCCGCGTCGCCGCCCAAGATGACGACGGTCTTCGACGCCGACCTGTTCTGGCTCGGTCGCGGTGAGCTCGACATCGGCCGCCGCCTGGTGCTGCGCTTCGGGCCACGCGAGACGATGGTGCGCGTCGCGGCGATCCATCACGTGCTGGACGACACGACGCTCGCGGCCGTCGGCCGCGACGCCGTGCCCGAAAGCGGCGTCGCGCGGGTGACGCTGCGCGCCGACGTGCCGGTCCCGGTGGACAGCGCCGAGACCGCGGCCCCGGCTGCGCGCTTCGTGCTCGTCGACGGTGGGCTCATCGTCGGCGGTGGCGTCGCCGACGCCACGCAATACCCGGATCAGCGCGCGCGGCGTGCGCCGGCGGCGTCGAATCTCGTCGCCGTCGACCACGACGTGCGCGCCGCCGAACGTGCGCGGCGCGCAGGCCACCAGGGCGCCGTCGTGTGGCTCACCGGGCTGTCGGGTGCCGGCAAGTCGACGCTGGGCATCGCGCTCGAGCGACGCCTGTTCGACCTCGGCTGGTTCGTCTACACGCTCGACGGCGACAACGTGCGCAGCGGCCTGAACGGGGACCTGGGCTTTTCGCCGGACGACCGCCAGGAGAACATCCGGCGCGTGGGCGAGGTGGCGGCGCTGTTCGCCGACGCCGGTGCGGTCTGCATCACTGCGTTCATCTCGCCGTACCGCGACGACCGTTCGCGTGCGCGGGCGTCGGCCGGCAAGCGGTTGTTCCTCGAGATCCACGTCGACACGGACCTCGCCACCTGCGAGGCGCGCGATCCCAAGGGCTTCTACCGGCGTGCACGCGCCGGTGAAATGAAGGATTTCACCGGCGTCGACAGCCCGTACGAGGCGCCCGACGCGGCCGACCTGGTCCTGAAGACAGCGGGCCGCGCAATCGACGAATGCGTCGACGAGCTGACGGCGTTCGTCGTTGGCCGCTGCAGCGCCACCTGAACGCGGCCGCGCCGCGTTCCGCGGCCGCCTCTACTTCTGCCGTGGCACGCGGCCCATGACGAAGAACTCGTCGTTGGGCCGCATCGCGATCAGGTTGGCCATCCGGTTGGACAGCGCGAAGAACGCGGCGATGGCACCGATGTCCCAGATGTCCTCGTCGCTGAAGCCCGCCGCCCGCACGGCCGCGTAATCGGCGTCGACGAGCTCGCTGGAGCGCAGCGCCACCTTCAGCGCGAAGTCGAGCATCGTCTTCTGCCGTTCCGTGATGTCGGCTTTGCGATGATTCACCGCGAGCTGATCCGCGACGAACGGGTTCTTCGCGTAGATACGCAGGATGGCGCCGTGCGCGACGATGCAGTACAGGCAGTCGTTGGCGCCCGACGTCGCGACGACGATCATCTCGCGCTCCGCCTTCGTGAGGCCGCCGTCCTTCTCCATCAGGGCGTCGTGGTACGCGAAGAACGCGCGGAACTCGTCGGGCCGGTGCGCGAGCGTCACGAACACGTTCGGAATGAAGCCGGCCTTTTCCTGGACGGCCAGGATGCGGGCACGGATGTCCTCCGGCAACGCGTCGAGCGTCGGGACCGGGTAGCGGCTGATGGCGTGGATCATGGCGTGGTGTCCGGCGGAATGAGCGACCCTCCATTGTAGGAGGGCATGCTCACGGCATGCCGTTCACGCGACGCGAACCGTCGGGCGACTTCGCGACGCTCCCCCGGTGCGCAAAAGCAAAGCCCCGCCGAAGCGGGGCCGTGCTGGCTGCCGGTAGTGCGATCAGTTCACCTTGACGATCTTCGGAGGCGCCCAGCTTCCATCGAGGATCGACGGCTTGGCCGGATTGGGCCAGTACATCCGCAACATCGGGATGAAGTCCCCCGTCGGTGCCGGCAGCCAGTTGGCTTCCTTGTCCGCACCGGGAGAATCGTGCTGGAAGTAGAGCGTCACCGAGCCGTCCGCATTCGGCTTCAGGTTGTTGCGCGGGCTCACGGTGAACTTGTTCAACGCGTTGGGCACGAACCACCAGCCGTTGTCGATCATGTACATCGTGATCGACCAGAAGCCCTTGGTCGGCGGCTGCTGACCCTTGGCGAACGTGATCGTGTACTTGTTCGCGCCGTTGAGCGTCTTGCCGCTGCCGTCCACCTCCGTGTACGGATAGACCGCGTCCTCCTGCAGGTTGGCCGGCCAGCCGTAGGCCGCGATGATCGCGCGGACCAGGTAGTTGGTGCCATAGACGCCAAGGCCCTTGCTGATGATCCAGCCGTTGACCGGCTTGCCCAGACTGCTGGCCTTGGCGGCGGCGATCTTGTCCAGCGCGGCCTTGGGCAGGTCCTTGAGCGCGGCCTGCGCGGCCGGGTCCAGCTTTGTCATGTCGAACGGCTTGCACGGAACGACACCGATCTTGGCCATGCGCGCGAGCATCGGCTTGTCGGCGGCATAGGCGGGCGAGTCCTTGCACATCAGCTCGGCCACCTTGGTGAAATACGACGCCGTATCCATCTTCAGGATGACGTCCTGCGGGCTGTCCGTCATCGAGAAGCCGGGATTGGCATTCACCGGCGGCGCCACGGGCGTGAACGGCTTGCCCCACGCCGACAGCGGCGTGATCTTGTACTGCGCCTGCAGCGCGTTGACCTTCTTGTAGTCCTCGTCGGTGCCGTCCGCGTACGTGCGGCCGAGGATCACCATGTAGCGCGTGGCCGACGAAATGTGCTTCATGCCCGGGGGCACCGTGCCCTTCCAGCCGGGGCCGGTCAGCAGGTAGTCCGCGGCCTTGTCGTCGCCGGTGCGCGTGCCGGGGCTCGCGAAGATGGTCATCCACAGGTCGACCATCGGGAACAGGTGGAAGCGTCCGCCCATGTCCGGATGGCTGAACACCTGCGGTTCGGCGAGATCGATCCAGCCGATCGAGTACAGCGTATCGGCGTTGGGCGCCGACACGCCGCGGTAGTCCGCCGGCGGGTATTTCGGTACGTTGATGAACTGACCCATCGGCGCGTGGAGACCGTCCGCGGCGGGCACGTTCGACATCTGGACGCGCGTCACCTCCGTCGTGATCATCGAATAGCCATAGACGTAGGCGTCCATTGCGATGGCCTTGGTCTCGGCGACGCTGGCGGCGGTTGCCGCACCGCTCAGCGCCAGGAGGCCGCTTGCCGCGAGCGCAGCAACAATCCCGTTGGTCTTCATCCTTCTGCTCCGGTTGGTCGCGCCTGATTGCGCGCCCGGATTCTGGGATTGGCGGGTCCCGGCTGACTTTGCCGTTTAAGACATTCGTGCGGACGCGACGACTGTCGGGAATTGGCAAGCCTCATGGCGGCCCCGACTCGACAATCGGCGCGCGGGCACGCGGAGGAGCCGCAGGCCGCGTTGCCGGGAGGATGCCGTGGCAGTGGACGCCGAATACGAGTCGATGGTCAGGCGCTTTGCCGAAGCGGCGGAACGCCTGGCGGGCGCGATGAGCGGCGTCGCCAGGTCGCCGAACGACGAGACGGCGATCGACGAACTGCTCGGCGCCGTGGTCGCGTATCGCGAGGCGTTCCTGCGCGGCCGCGACGCGACGATCGTCCAGGAGGCGACGGCCTTGCTCAAATCCTCGTGACGCGTAGTCCGCCGCCAGCCGCCCGCGTCAGGCCCCGGCCTCCCGCCGCCATTCGCTGGGCGTGGTGCCGGTCCAGCGCTTGAACGCTTTCGAGAACGACGCAGTTTCCGCATACCCCAAGCTGTTCGCGATGGCCGTGATATCGAGGGACGTGTCGTGCAACAGGTTACGCGCGACCTCGAAGCGGACGTCGTTGAGCACATTCTGGAAATTCGTTCCCTGTGCCAGCAGCCGGCGGTTGAGCGTCCGCTCGTGGATCGAGAACTGGAAGGCCAGCGCCGCAGCGGACGCTTCGCTCTCGAGCAGCAACACCCGCAGCGACCGGTACAGCAGCGGCAGCAGGTTCTGGTCCATGAGCTTGATGGCCTTCGCCTCCAGCGCGGCGAGCCGCGCGGGGTTTGCGGTGGCAACCCTGTGCTCGAGATCGGCCGCATGGAAGCTCACGAAGGCCCTGTCCGCGTCGAAGCGGAGCCGGCAGCGGAAGTGCTCGCGCCAGGGACGAACGTCGGCGGGCGCCTTGCGCGGAAGCGCCACTTCGCGGGGCGCCCAATGGGCGCCGCGCAGTTCGCGGATATAGGCCACCACCGCGGCCAGCAGCAGGTCGTGCTGGGCGGCGAGATCGGTCGCGGTCGGATGGTAGACGACGAACCCCACCTGCACGTCGTTGGCCCGCTCGACGAGGAACGGCGCGAAGCCCTGGCTGAACAGGCGTTGATGGACGATGTAGCTGCGCAGGCCGTCGCCGATCGTGTCGCTCGCCTGGATCATCTCGCCGAGCAGGCCGATATGGGCGAGCGCGAAGCGCCGCCCGACTGCGAGGCCGAGGTCCGGGCGCTTCACCCGCGCAGCGGCTTCGCTGAGCAGCGCCAGCGCGCCGAGGAACGGGATCCATTGGTCGGGGCGGTCGACCGCGTCGGCGGCAAGCCCGACCGCGGCGAGCGCGTGCGCGGGGTCCGCCCCCATTTCGCGCACGACGTGCGGCAGCTCGGAAAGGACACCTACCCGCTGCTTCCACAACGACGGATCGCGCGGTGCGGTTGCCGCGGCGCCCGGCGCGGGCTGCGAGTCGTTGTCCAACGTGCCTGCGCGGTGCGCTTCGCCGTTCAGCTCGCCGGCGGCACGTAGCCGGCCGGCTTTTCGGCGCCTTCGCCGAAGAAATGCTTCTCCATCTGCTCGGCGAGCCACTTGCGGGCCCGCGGATCGGCGAGCGACAGCCGGTTTTCGTTGACGAGCATCGTCTGGTGGCGCACCCATTGCTGCCACGCCTCCTTGGAGACGCTGTCGTAGATGCGCTTGCCGAGCTCGCCCGGGTAGGGCGGGAAGTCGAGGCCTTCGGCCTCGCGGCCGAGCTTGATGCAGTTGACGGTTCGTGCCATGGAGTCCAACCCTGGTTTCGGGGTGCATTGAGGGTCCGACCCTGATTTCGCCTGAGGCGCGAAATCAGGGTCGGACCCTACAGGTTCTTGCGGTAGACGAGCGAATTGCGTTGATAGTTGTACAGCGCGCGCTTTTCCTGCGGCAGGTCGTTGACGCTGACGAGCTCGAACCCACGCTCCAGGAACCAGCCCGACGTGCGCGTCGTCAGCACGTACAGCGACTTGAGCTTCAGCTTGCGGGCGCGGAACTCGATCTCGCGCATCAACGCCTCGCCATAGCCCTCGCGCTGGAAGTCGGGGTCCACGGCCAGCGCGGCGAGCTCGCCGACGCCTTCGTTCGGGAACGCGTACAGCGCCGCGCAGCCGATGATCTGGCTGTCGTACTCGGCGATGATGAAGCGCTCGATCTCGGCCTCCAGGCGCTCGCGCGACCGGCGCACCAGCACGCCCGCCTCTTCCAGCGGCTCGATGATCGAGATGATGCCGCCGACGTCGTCGATCGTCGCGCTGCGCATGTGCGCGAGCGGCGTCGCCGACACCATCGTGCCCACGCCGTCGCGCGTGAACAGCTCGATCAGCAGCGCGCCGTCGGTGTGGCGCGAAAGGAGGTGCGCGCGCTTGACGCCGTTGTCGCAGGCGCGCACGGCGCACGGAAGGTAATGGCGCACGTCCGGCGACAGGCGCTCGGGCTTCTCGAGCAGTGCTTCCGCTTCCTTCGTCGACAGGTCGGTCAACAGGTGGCGACGCGAGTTGCGCACGCCATCCGCGTCCATCAGGAAGATCAGCTTGTGCGCCTGCATCCGCACGGCCACCTGCATCGCCACTTCCTCGAGCGTCAGGTTGAAGATCTCGCCGGTGGGCGAGTAGCCGATTGGCGAGATCAGCACGATGTCGCCGTCCTCGAGCCGCTGCTGGATCGCCTGCGTGTCCACGCGGCGCGTCTCGCCGGTGAGCTGCATGTCGACGCCGTCGATGACGCCCATCGGCTTGGCGATGATGTAGTTGCCGCTCGAGACGCGGTTGCGCGAGCCCGACATCGGCGAGTTGGGGATGCCGAGCGACAGCAGCGCCTCGATGCGGCTGCGCACCTGGCCGGCAGCCTCGAGCGCGCAGTCCATCGTCGCCGGGTCGGTGACGCGCATCCCGTTCTGGTAGCGGTTCTCGATCGACTGCTGCGCGAGGATCACCTCGATCTGTGGCCGCATGCCGTGGATCACGACGAGGCGGATGCCAAGCGCGTGCAGCAGGTTGAGGTCGTGGACGACGCCCAGGAACGAGTCGTCGGCGACGACCTCGCCGCCGAATGCGATGACGAACGTCTTGCCGCGGAACGCGTGGACGTAGGGCGCGGCGCCGCGTATCCACTGCACGAAGCCGCGCATCGCCGCGGACGTGGCCGCGGGCGTGGCGTCGGACGGGCGCGGGATGGGGACGGTGGACACTGGGCGGCGATTATAGCGTCGCAGCGCGGCGGGTGGCGTCGGCTATCATCGGCCGATGGCATCACCGCTCCTCGACAACCTCAATCCCGAGCAACTTGCCGCCGTCACGCTGCCGCAGGCTTCCGCGCTGATCCTGGCCGGTGCCGGCAGCGGCAAGACGCGCGTGCTGACCACGCGGATCGCGTGGCTGCTGGGCACCGGGCAGGCGCGGCCGATGGGTATCCTCGCCGTCACGTTCACGAACAAGGCGGCGCGCGAAATGCTGACGCGCCTCTCCGCGATGACGCCGCAGTCGACGCGCGGCATGTGGATCGGCACGTTCCACGGCCTGTGCAACCGGATGCTGCGCGCGCATTACCGCGACGCCAACCTGCCGCAGCTGTTCCAGATCCTCGACACGCAGGACCAGCTTGCGCTGATCAAGCGCCTGTACCGTACGCACGGCATCGACGACGAGAAATTCCCGCCGCGCGACCTCCAATGGTTCATCGCCGACGCCAAGGAAGCCGGCAAGCGGCCCAACGCGGTCGAGGCGGGCAACGACCACGAGCGCCGGCTGGTCGAGTACTACGCGTTGTACGAGGCCGCGTGCCAGCGCGAAGGCGTCGTCGACTTCGCCGAGCTGTTGCTGCGCAGTTTCGAACTGCTGTCCAACCACGCGGGCATCCGCGGGCACTACCAGGCGCGCTTCGCGCACATCCTCGTCGACGAGTTCCAGGACACGAGCGAACTGCAATACCGCTGGCTACGGCTGCTCGCGGGCCCCGACGCGGCGGTGTTCGCCGTCGGCGACGACGACCAGTCGATCTACGCGTTCCGCGGCGCCAACGTCGCCAACATGCAGCATTTCGAGCGCGATTTCGCGACACCCGAGCGCCCCGTGCGGCTCATCAAGCTCGAGCAGAACTACCGCTCGCACGGCAACATCCTGGACGCCGCCAACGCGCTGATCGCCAACAATCAGGCGCGGCTCGGCAAGAACCTGTGGACCGACGCGGGCAAGGGCGATGCCGTGCGCGTGTTCTCGGCGCCGTCGGACCTGGACGAGGCGGCGTTCATCGTCGACGTCGTCCGCGGCCTCGTCGACGAAGGGCTCGCCGCGTCGGAGATCGCGTTGCTGTATCGCTCCAACGCGCAGTCGCGGGTGCTCGAGCATGCGCTGTTCGCGGCCGGCATCCCGTATCGCGTCTATGGCGGCCTGCGCTTCTTCGAGCGCGCCGAAGTCAAGCATGCGCTCGCGTACCTGCGGCTCGTCGCGAGCCCCGACGACGACGGCGCGTTCCTGCGCGTCGTCAACTTCCCGCCGCGCGGCATCGGCGCGCGCACGCTCGAGCAGCTGCAGGAGAACGCGCGCAGCGCCGGCTCGACACTGTGGCAGGCCGCGCGCGCCGGTGGCATCACCGGCCGTGCCGGCGCGAGCCTCGGCGGTTTCGTGCAGCTGGTCGAGGCGCTGCGCGCGTCCACGGCAGCGTTGCCGCTTTCGGAAGCCGTGGCGACGATCATCGAGATGTCCGGCATGGCCGCGCACTTCAAGGCGGAGAAGGACGGCCAGGACCGGCTGGAGAACCTCGAGGAGCTCGTACACGCCGCCGAGACGTTCGTCCGCGAAGGCGACCTCGCCACCGACGCCCCGATGCTGTCCACGCGCGTCGAGGCCGTGCCTGCCGAGCCGCCGGCGGACGGTCCCGACGAAGGCGCGTCCGACCCGCTGACCGCGTTCCTCGCGCATGCCGCGCTGGAGGCGGGCGACACGCAGGCCGAGGAAGGCCGGCCCGCGCTGCAGCTGATGAGCGTGCATGCCGCCAAGGGCCTCGAGTTCCACACGGTGTTCGTCACCGGCCTCGAGGAGGGCCTCTTCCCGCACGAGAACAGCTTCAACGTCGATGCCGGCGTCGACGAGGAGCGGCGGCTCATGTACGTCGCGATCACGCGCGCGCGCCGCCGGCTGTACCTCACGTACGCGCAAAGCCGCATGCTGCACGGCCAGTCGCGCTACAACATCCAGAGTCGCTTCATCGACGAGGTGCCGTCCGGGCTGCTGCAATGGCTGTCGCCGCAGCGTATGCGCGCACGCGCGATCGACGTCGACGCGGCCGAGTGGGGCGCGCTGCCGGCACCCACGCCCGGCAGCCCGAAGCCCACGCCGCAGGCGCCGCAATGGCGGATCGGGCAGAGCGTGCGTCATGCGAAGTTCGGCGTCGGCGTCATCATCGACGCGGAAGGGCGAGGGTCCGACGCGCGCGTGCAGGTCAACTTCCGCGACGCGGGCGTCAAGTGGCTGGCGTTGGAGTATGCGAAGCTCGAGGCGGCGTAGTCGCGCTTCGTCCCTACGCCGGCGGCGTCGTTGCGCTTCGTCCGTACGCCGGCGGCGGCGAGGGGGCCGTCCGACTCCGCTTCACGAACTCAGGCGCTGCGTCGGACGGCCCCCTCACCGCTGCCTGGCGCTGTGCGCAGCGAACTGACGCTTCGACCTCGGCTGCCCGTGACTCCCGGCCGTGCGCTCCTTGCGCGCACGTCGGCGAGGCCGGTGATCTCTCTCAGCGTCGCTCACTGGCGCGATGTCGCACGGACGAGGCTATCGGATGGCCGAAGTCGAAGGCGCGCCCGCAAGACGCCAGGCAGGCCCGTCACCGCCGCCGGCGTGAGGTCGGAGTGCGGGCTCGCCTACGCTTCGCCCGGCGACACCGGCTCGTCGGGATGAAACACGTCGCGATACGCGACATAGTCGCTGATCTGCAGCGTAGCCATCACGATCGCGAGGTAGGGCATCAGGATCACGAACGTCAGCACGACGCGCAGCGCGTCGCCGCCGAACGAGCCGAGCACGCCGATGATCGTCAGCAGCAGCGCGGGCACGACGGCCATCAGCGCGAACACGCACAGCACGTAGGTGACGATCGCGCGCCAGTTCGCGAGCGCCGCGCGCAGGCTGGTGCCGAGCGCCGACAGCGCGCCGCGATCCTGGAACACGACCAGCGCGGGCGCGAACCACATCGCGAGCAGGACCGGCAGGGCACACGCGACAGCCAGCATCATGCCGAGCTGCACGCGTCCGTCCGCGAACACGGCCTCGACGCGGCGCCCGGCAGCGTCCGGATCCGTGTGCGCGTCGAGCGCCGGCGGATGCACGAACAGGTCGATCAGCTTGCCGTCGTCGACGAGGCTCGTCGCGAGCGTGGCCAGCGTCATGCCGGCCATCAGGAACAGGCCGAGCAGCACCAGCGCGACCAGGTTGGCGCGAAAGCCGCGGAACAGGTCGGCGGGACGCGGGCGGCCGCCGCGCTCCTGCGACCACGCGGCCGCGAGGAAGCCGACGGCGAACACGGGCTTCAACACCGGCAGCACGTAGGCCAGGAACGGGATGATGCGCGCGACCAGGATCACGAAGTAGTACAGGAACAGCAGCACGAGCCATGGCAGCCGGGCGGCGCGGAACATCGCGAACGACTGGCGCAGCCACAGCGCGCCCTGTTGCGGGGGATGCACGACGAAAGATACGGGCACTGCGTTGGTCATCGGGGGCGCGTCACGCGGCGGGCGGCGCAACGTCGGGAAAGCGCGGCATCGTCGTCACGCGGTCGCGCAGGATGCGCTCGAATTCCGCCGGGTCGTGCGCGTGCGTGATCTCCCCGGCGCGCGGCAGGTGGAGGTCATACAGCCGCGACAGCCAGAAGCGCAGCGCGGCGGCACGCAGCAGCGCAGGCCACTGCGTGCGTTCCTCCGGCGTGGGCATGCGGACCGCGGCGTACGCACCGACGAACGTGCGCGTGCGCTCCGGGTCCAGCGCGCCGTTGCGGTCGCTGCACCAGTCGTTGACGGCGATCGCGAGGTCGAGTGCGTAGAAATCCGTGGCCGCGAAACCGAAGTCGATGATGCCGGCGACCCGGTCGCCGTCGAACAGCACGTTGTCGCGGAAGAGGTCGCCGTGGATCGCGCCCTTCGGCAGCTTCTCCTTGCCGTAACCGGTCTGGAAGCGGATTTCGTTGGCGAGCAGCTCGTTCTGCGCGGGCGTGACGTAGGGGCGCACCGCGCGCGCCGCCTGCCGCCACCACGCCGGGCCGCGCCGGTTGGTGAGCCGCGCGCGATAGGTTGCCGTGCACTGGTGCAACGTGGCCAGCGCCGCGCCGGCGGCCGCGCGCTGTGCCGGTGATGGCGCCGGCGTCCAGGCGCCGTCGACGCGCGCGACGATGCCCGCCGGCTTGCCGTTCAGCAGCGAGAACAGCGCCCCCGTGCGATCCGGCTCGGGCGCCGGCACGGGTACGCCGGCGCGCGCGAGGTGTGCCATCAGGTTGAGGTAGAACGGCAGCTCCTCCGCGGGCATCCGTTCGTACAGCGTCAGCACGTAGCGGCCTAGCTCCGTCGTCGCGAAGTAGTTCGTGTTCTCGATGCCGGCCGCGATCGGTTCGCACTCGACCAGCCGCCCCACGTTGTAGCGGGCGAGCCAGGCGTCCAGTTCCGGGGCACTGACCGTGGTGTAGACCGACATCGGGGGGCGTATCGCGGGCCGTCGCCTCCAGGCGACGACGCGCGCGAGTTTCAGGCGGAGAGGTGGGTTGTGGAACCGGGCGCGCTTACCAGGACCACAGCACCCACATCGGCACGGACAGCCCGCTGTCCAAGCTGTCGCGACGGATGAATGCGTTGGGTCCCGTGCCGGTAGGAACGAGGTAGTAAGGCCGTCCGTGCGGCGGCGTCACGCGCACGAAGCGGAGCTGGCCGCCGGTGCGCACTTCCTCGACGATGTCCTGGTCCTTCTGGATGATCGTGACCTGGGGCTCGAGATCCGGGTCAGGCGGCGCCGACGACGGCTGGTCCGGTACCGCCTCCATCGGCGGCGGCGGCGGTACGCTGGCGCTGTTGGACTGTGCAACAGCCAGCGCACTGCACGCTGCAAGCGCGATGCCCACTGCGAGCCGGTACGGCAACGAGCCAAGCGGTGCGGAGCGGGAGGTCACGCACCGATTCTAGCAAAGCGTTACAGGTTCAGCATGCGGTCCAGCTCGTCGCGCGTCGGTTGGAAGCCGCGCCCTTCGTAGAAGTCGAAAATGGCGGAAACGACGGCGTCCGGCTCGTCGATGACCTGCATCAGCTCGAGGTCCGTGGCCGCGATCATGCCTTCGCTGACCAGGCGCTCGCGCATCCAGGCGAGCAAGCCGTTCCAGAAGTCGCCGCCGACCAGGATGATCGGAATCCGCCGCGCCTTTTTCGTCTGCACGAGCGTCAGGCATTCCGACAGCTCGTCCAGGGTGCCAAAGCCGCCGGGCATCACGACATAGGCGGACGCGAAGCGCACGAACGTCATCTTGCGCGAAAAGAAATGACGGAACGTGATGCCGACATCCTGGTACTGGTTGGAGATCTGCTCGTGCGGCAGCAGGATGTTGAGGCCCACGGCCGGCGAGCGGCCCGCGAACGCGCCGCGGTTGCAGGCCTCCATCAGCCCAGGGCCGCCGCCCGAGATGACGGCGAAGCCGGCGTCGGACAGGAGGCGCGATATCGTGATGGCGCGCTCGTAGTACGGATGGCCTTCGCGGATGCGCGCGCTGCCGAACATCGACACCGCAGGTCGGATGCCGCGGAGCCGGTCGGCCGCGGTCTGGAACTCTGACATAATCCCCAGCACGCGCCAGGCCTCCTGGCCATTCGACGTATACAACGCCTGGGGATCGATCGTCTCCGGAATCTTCGGCGTTCCCTGCATGCCCACTCTGGTCCTCGTCGACGGTTCTTCTTACCTGTATCGGGCGTATCACGCGCTGCCCGACCTGCGCACGTCGCGCGGCGAGCCCACGGGGGCATTGCGCGGCGTGCTGTCGATGTTGCGCTTGATGATCGACGACGGCAAGCCGGATTATTTCGGTGTCGTGTTCGACGCGCCGGGCAAGACGTTCCGCGACGACTGGTATCCCGAGTACAAGGCGCATCGCGCGCCGATGCCGGACGACCTCGCGCTGCAGATCGCGCCGCTGCACGAGCTGATTCGCGCCAACGGCTGGCCGCTGCTGATGGTCGAGGGCGTCGAGGCCGACGACGTCATCGGCACGCTGGCGCGCAGCGCGCGCGCCGCCGGCATCGACGTCACGATCTCAACCGGTGACAAGGACCTCGCGCAGCTCGTCGACGCGGGCGTGCGCTGCGTGAACACGATGAGCCGGGAGACGTTCGACCCCGCGGGCGTCGAGGCGAAATTCGGCGTGCCTCCGCACCTGATCCTCGATTACCTGACGCTGATCGGTGACACGGTCGACAACATCCCCGGCGTCGACAAGGTGGGCCCGAAGACGGCGGTCAAGTGGCTCACGCAGTACGGGTCGCTCGACAACATCGTCGCGCACGCGGACGAGATCGGCGGCGTCGTCGGCAACAACCTGCGCGCCAAGCTCGACTGGCTGCCGCAGGCGCGCAAGCTCCTCACCGTGAAGACCGACGTCGCGTTGCCGACGGCGTTCGACCAGCTGACGATCGCGCCGGCCGACGAGAGCGTGCTGCGCGACCTGTATACGCGCTACGAGTTCAAGAGCTGGCTGCGCGACGCCGCCGGCGGCGCGGCTGCGAAGAACGACGACGCGGCAGGCACGATCGCGGCCAAGGCTGCGCGCGACGGCGGCGGACGCCGTTTCGACCTGCCGGCCGAGCCGGCCGGCGACGGCACGGGCAAGCCGGCCGACCTCGTGTACGAGATGGTCGTCGACGACGAAGCGTTCGCGCGCTGGCAGGCCGCGATCGCCGCCGCGCCGCTCGTCTGCTTCGACACCGAGACGACGAGCCTCGACCCGATGCAGGCGTCGATCGTCGGCCTCGCGTTCGCCACCGCCGCGGGCAACGCCTGCTACATCCCGCTCGGCCACAACTATGCCGGTGCGCCGGCGCAGCTCGACCGCGCGCGCGTGCTGGCGGCGCTCGCCCCGTGGTTCGCCGATGCGTCGCGCGCGAAGCTCGGGCAGAACGTCAAGTACGACGAACACGCGCTCGCCAACGACGGCCTCGCACTGAAGGGCGTGGCGCACGACACGCTGCTCGAGTCGTACGTGCTGGAGTCGCACCGGCCGCACGACATGGACAGCCTCGCGTGGCGCTGGCTCGACTGGAAGACGATTTCCTATAACGACGTCACGGGCAAGGGTGCCGCCCGCATACCGTTCGAGCAGGTCAGCGTGGAGACCGCTACCGCCTATTCCGCGGAGGACGCCGACGTCACGCTGCGGCTGCACGAGAAGATGCATCCCGACATCGCGCGCGATCCGAAGCTCGCCACCATCTACGCGCAGATCGAGATGCCCGTGCGCGACGTGCTGTTCCGGATGGAACGCACCGGCGTCCTCGTCGACACGGATCGGCTGGCCGCCCAGAGTCGCGAGCTTGGCGAGCGCGTGCTAGCGCTCGAGCAGCAGGCGTTCGCGCTCGCGGGGCAGCCTTTCAACCTGTCGTCGCCGAAGCAGCTGGGCGAGATCCTGTTCACGCGGATGCAGTTGCCGGTGCGCAAGAAGACGTCGACGGGCCAGCCGTCCACGGACGAGGAGGTGCTGCAGGAGCTTGCCGCCGACTACGCGCTGCCCAAGGTGCTGATGGAGCACCGTGCGCTCGCGAAGCTCAAGTCGACGTACACGGACAAGCTGGCGGCGATGGTCAACCCGAAGACCGGGCGCGTGCACACGACGTTCGCGCAGGCCACCGCGGTGACCGGGCGCCTCGCGTCCGCCGATCCCAACCTGCAGAACATCCCGGTGCGCACGGCCGAAGGGCGGCGGATCCGCGAGGCGTTCGTGGCGCCGCCGGGGCATTCGATCATCTCGGCCGACTACTCGCAGATCGAGCTGCGGATCATGGCCCACCTGTCGCGCGACCCGACGCTCGTCGCGGCCTTCCACGCGGGGCAGGACATCCACCGCGCGACGGCGGCCGAGATCTTCAACGTGAAGCCGGAGGACGTCGCCGCCGAGCAGCGCCGCTACATCAAGGCCGTGAACTTCGGCCTCATCTACGGGATGGGGGCGTTCGGGCTCGCGCAGCAGCTCGGCATCGAGCGTGCCGCCGCGCAACAGTTCATCGACCGCTATTTCCAGCGCTATCCCGGCGTCGCCGAGTACATGCAGCGGACGCGCGAGGAGGCGCGGGCGCAGGGCTATGTCGAGACGGTGTTCGGGCGGCGGCTGTGGTTGCCCGACATCAACGCGGGCGGCGGCCCGCGCCGCGCGGCCGCGGAACGCGCGGCGATCAATGCGCCGATGCAGGGCACGGCCGCCGACCTGGTCAAGCTCGCGATGATCGCCGTGGACCGCTGGCTCGCGGATTCGGGGCTCGCCACGAAGCTCGTGCTGCAGGTCCACGACGAACTGGTGCTCGAAGCACCGGACGCGGAGGTGGACAGCGTGCGCGCGGAACTGAAGCGCCGGATGGAAGGTGTCGCGCAGCTCGACGTCCCGCTCGTCGTCGACGTCGGCGTCGGGCCCAACTGGGAACAGGCGCACTGACGCGTGCCCGGCACGCGCTGCCGCCACGTCGCGCGCCGCGTCGCTGCTACACGGCGGCCGTCACCGCCGCGCGGCCGCCACCGAAGAGGTCGCGCCAACTCGCGTACCACGAGCAGACGAGCACCGGGCCGAGCACGATCCAGCCGAGGCCCACCGGAATGGTCGCGACGATCGCGAGCACCAGCAGCACGATGTCGTAGACGATCAGCGCCACGATGTTCGACAGCGATGCCTTGAACGACAGCGCCATCGCGCGCCCCGGGGCCACGCCCTGGACGGCGACGAGCCCCGGCGCGAACCACATCGCGATGCCGACGAGCAGCCAGCCGAGCGACGCCAGCGGGACGCCGACCACCAGCACGGTGATCAGCGAGCCGAAGTCCAGCGCCGCCACGTCCTCCGCGTTGGTGGACGCGAGCTGGAGCAGGAGATCGCTGCCGACGATCGCCATCAGCACCAGCGCAACAAGCGCGACGACCGCGAACGACAGTACGAAGTTGTAGAAGCCCAGCAGCAGCAGCGGCCCGAGGCGGCCCCCGGAAAAGCCGGCGAACAGGTGGTCGAAGCGCAGCGGCCGCCCGGCGTCGATGTCCCGCGCGCCGAGCAGCGCGCCGGCCGCGAACACTGGCGTCGTCAGCGTCGCCACGATGCTGCCGAGGAAAGGCACCAGCGACAGCACGACGTTGATGACCACCCAGACGACGAAAATGCCGATCCAGGTGCCCGCGTGCGCCGTGAACAGGCGCCAGCCTTCGCTCCACCAGGCGGCGCCTTCGCCGGCGGGGACGCGGGCGAGCACGGGTTCGGCTGCCGGCTGCGGATCGATCGAGGCCATGGGCTTACGTTAGCATGCCGGACGCGCCGCGCGTGACTTGCTTCGCGCAGGAGCCGGCCCCACCGTTCATCCTGTCCCCGTTGCCACCCGTGCCCGATGGACCTGCTGCTCGCCGACCTGATCCGCTACGGCGCCCTGTTCGTGGGCGTCAACGTGTTCGTCGAGCAGGTCGGCGTACCGGTCCCGGCCGTGCCGACGCTCGTCGTCGCCGGCGCGCTGGCGAGCGCCGGCCGCTTGTCGGCGCCTGCGATTTTCGCGGCGGCGGTGCTGGCGTCGATGCTGTCCGACCACCTCTGGTACTTCGCCGGCCGTCGCTACGGCTACCGGATCCTGCGCACGCTGTGCCGCATCTCGCTGTCGCCGGACACCTGCGTGCGCGAGGCGGAAGGCATCTTCGAGCGCTGGGGCTTCTATTCGCTGATCGTGTCCAAGTTCGTGCCGGGCTTCGCGGCCGTCGGGCCGCCGATCGCGGGCACGCTGAAGATGCCGCTGCCGCGCTTCACGCTGGCGGCGTTCGCGAGCGCGTCGCTGTGGGTGGGCGTCGCGATGGGCGCCGGCTGGCTGTTTGCCGACGGCGTGCTCGCGCTGCTGGCCTGGGTTGCCGCGCACGCGGCGGGTGCCGGCATCGTGCTCGCCGCATTGCTCGGCGCTTGGATCGGCTACAAGGCGTGGCAGCGCGTGCGGCTCGCGCGCTTCGTCGAAGCGTCGCAGATCACCGTCGACGAGCTGCGCGACAGCCGGGAACGCGGGGACGAGTTCCTGATCATCGACGTCGGCTCGGCTCTGGCGCACCGCTCGCGCCCGCACATCCCCGGCGCGCGCCTGCTGGACCTCGACGACATCGTCCGCGCCGCGCCCGATCTGCCGCGCGACCGCGACATCGTGTTCTACTGCGGCTGCCCGAACGAAGCGTCGGCCAAGCGCGCGGCGCAGATCCTGCGCGCCAAGGGGTTCGAGCGCGTGCGGCCGCTCGTCGGCGGCATCGATGCGTGGATCGCCGTCGGCGGCGACGTCGAGGAGCGAGCCGCCGCCTGACGTCAGGCCGACGCCGGCGCGCGGGCGTCGCTGGCGCGCACGAACCACGTCTCGGTCGTCGTCTCGCGCGTGGGCGTGAAGCCCTGTTCCTCCAGCAGCCGCGCGATCGCTTGCGCGTGGCGCGCCGAGCGCCGGACGCGCATGTGGCGGGTGCGCCTGCCCGTTGGCGTCGCGAACAGCGCCTGCAGCATGCTGCGACCGTGCCCCTTGCCGCGCAGCGACGTCTCGAGGCCCGCAAGCCACAGCTCGTAGCCGTCGCCGATGGCCCGGAACAGCCCGAATCCCGCGGGGGGCGCGCCGGGGGCGTCGTCGTCGGGCCAGTACACGTAGCCGGGCACCGCGACGGTCTCCAGCGTGCCGGTGCGCTCGTTCGTGATGACGAAGTAGCCGGTCTTCAACGCCTGGCGCAACTCGGTGAAGAAGCGGTCCGCGTGGGGCGAATCCCAGGCGAGCGCGGGGTCGAACGCGCCGTCGCGGGCGCCGTCGCGGATCAATGCGCGCAGCATCGCAAGGTGACCGATATGCGCAGGACGTAGCATGGATCCCCCGTGGGTGGCGCCCACCCTGTTGTCCGCCTGGCTAAATTAACGCCGGCGCTGGCCGGACGGGGTTGCAGGGCGTACGGACGGCACGGCGGGCAGACGGACGGCGCGGCGGAAAACGGCGCATCCGCCCGTCGTTACAGTTCGTTGCGAGTGGACGCCGGTCTTGACGATTTCTTCACAGTAGCCGTGCAACCAAACCCTACATTGAGACTCAACCCACGGCCCCTGCGGCCGGGCCCGGCACGACAACGATAAACAACGACACCCGCCATGACTCCCGATGAATCCAACGTGCCGCCCCCGCCGCGGCCCGCCCCCTACGCGCCCGCCCGCGCGGCGGCAGTCCCGCTTGCGCCAGAACAAGCGCCGCGCCGCCGCACCGGCTGGATCGTGCTCGGCGTCCTGCTGCTGGCCGCAGTGGCCTGGGCCGCGTGGCATTTCCTGCACGGCAGCGATGCGGCGGCGCCCGCCGCGCCGGCCGCATCGGCGCCGGGCCGTGGGCGCTTCGACCCCAACGCGAAGCCGGCGCCGGTCGCCACGGCGACTGCGCGCACGGCCAGCTTCCCGGTCTACCTGAGCGCGCTGGGGACGGTGACGCCACGGGCGACGGTGACCGTGCGGCCGCGCGTCGACGGCCCGCTGCTGCGGATCAACTTCAAGGAAGGCGACTACGTGAAGGCCGGTGACGTGCTGGCAGAGATCGACCCGCGGACGTTTGCCGTGCAGGTCACGCAGGCCGACGGCACGCTGCAGAAGGACCGCGCGTTGCTCGCCAATGCCAAGGCCGACCTCGCCCGCTACCAGACGCTGCTCGCGCAGGACTCCATCGCGCGCCAGCAGGTCGATACGCAGGCATCGCTGGTCGCGCAGTACGAGGCCACGATCGCGTCGGACCAGGGCAACCTCGACGCGGCCAAGCTGCAACTCTCGTTCACGAAGATCACGGCGCCGATTGCAGGGCGCCTGGGCCTGCGCCAGGTGGACGTCGGCAACATCGTCCACGCGGCGGACGCGAGCGGCATCGTCGTCATTACGCAGCTGCAGCCGATCGACGTCGTGTTCACGATCCCCGAGACGAACGTGCCGCAGGTCCAGGCATCGATGAAGGCCGGCGCACTGCCGGTCGACGCGTGGAATCGCGACCAGACCGCCAAGCTCGCGACGGGCAAGGTCCTGACGATGGACAACCAGATCGACGTCGCGACGGGCACGGTCAAGCTGAAGGCCGAGTTCGCGAACACCGACAGCGCGCTGTTCCCGAACCAGTTCGTCAACGTGCGGATGCTGGTGACGACGATCCCCGACGCGACGGTCGTCCCGTCGGCCGCCGTGCAGCGCGGCACGCAAGGCACGTTCGTCTACGTCGTCGACGCGAACAAGACGGTGTCGATCAAGGTGGTCAACGTGGGACCGGTCGACGGCGAGACCACCGTCATCACCCGCGGCGTGGCGCCGGGCGACGTCGTCGTCGTCGACGGCACCGACCGCCTGCGCGAAGGCATGACCGTGGAAACGGTGTCGCGCGACACGACGGTGACGCCGACCGGCGCGCGCCGGACGCGGGGTGCGGGCGCGGCCGGTGCCGCCGGCGGGGCGGGTGCCGCCGGCACCGAAGGCAAGGGCGCCAGCAACGGCAAAGGCCGCCGCAATGCCGACAGCCCTGGCAATGCCGGCAACCGGGGCGACGGCAGCCCGCCCGCCGGTGGACCACCGCCCGGAGGCCCGCCACCGGGCTGACGCGCGATGAACCCGTCGCGCCTTTTCATCCTGCGGCCGGTGGCGACCTCGTTGCTGATGGTCGCCATCTTCCTGGCGGGCATCGTCGCGTACCGGCTGCTGCCGATCTCGGCGCTGCCGGAGGTCGACTACCCGACGATCCAGGTCGTCACGCTGTACCCCGGCGCGTCGCCGGACGTGATGACGTCTTCGGTGACGGCGCCGCTCGAGCGCCAGTTCGGGCAGATGCCGGGGCTCAACCAGATGTCGTCGTCGAGTTCCGGCGGCGCGTCGGTGATCACGCTGCAGTTCAGCCTCGACGTGTCGCTCGATACCGCCGAGCAGGAGGTGCAGGCGGCGATCAATGCGGGCAGCAACCTGCTGCCCTCCGACCTGCCGCAGCCGCCGATCTACAGCAAGGTCAACCCCGCCGACGCGCCGATCCTCACGCTGGGCATCACGTCGCCGACGATGACGCTGCCCAAGCTCGAGGATCTCGTCGACACGCGGATCGCCCAGAAGATTTCGCAGCTTCCGGGCGTGGGGCTCGTCAGCATCGGCGGCGGCCAGCGCCCGGCGGTGCGCGTGCAGGCCAACGCGAAGGCGCTCGCGGCGCTCGGGCTGTCGATGGACGACCTGCGCACGGCGATCGCCAATGCGAACGTGAACCAGGCCAAGGGCAGCTTCGACGGGCCGACACGCGCGTCGACGATCGACGCCAACGACCAGCTCAAGTCGGCGGACGAATACCGCAACCTGATCGTCGCGTTCAAGAACGGCGCGCCGGTGCGCGTGTCCGACGTGGCCGCCGTCGTCGACGGCGCCGAGAACTCCAAGCTGCACGCGTGGGCCAACGACAAGCCGGCCGTCATCCTCAACATCCAGCGGCAGCCAGGCGCGAACGTGATCCAGACGGCCGACAGCATCAAGGCGCTGCTGCCGACGCTTAGTGCAAGCCTGCCGGCCGATGTGTCCGTGCAGCTGCTGACCGACCGCACGGTGACGATCCGCGCGTCCGTGCACGACGTGCAGATCGAGCTTCTGTTCGCGATCGCGCTCGTCGTGCTCGTGATCTTCCTGTTCCTGCGCAACGGTGCCGCGACGCTGATCCCCAGCGTGGCCGTGCCGCTGTCGCTGGTGGGCACGTTCGGCGTCATGTACCTGGCCGGGTTCTCGATCAACAACCTGACGCTGATGGCGCTGACGATCGCCACCGGCTTCGTCGTCGACGACGCGATCGTGATGATCGAGAACATCGCACGCCACATCGAGAACGGCGAGAAGCCGATGGCGGCGGCGCTGAAGGGCAGCGGCGAGATCGGCTTCACGATCATCTCGCTGACGATCTCGCTGATCGCCGTGCTGATCCCGCTCTTGTTCATGCAGGACGTCGTCGGCCGGCTGTTCCGCGAGTTCGCGATCACGCTCGCGGTGGCCATCCTGATCTCGGCCGTCGTGTCGCTGACGCTGACGCCGATGATGTCGGCGCGGCTCCTGAAGCACACGCCGGAAGCGGAGCAGGGCTGGCTGTATCGCGAGTCGGGGCGCCTGTTCGACCGCGTGATCGCCGGGTATGGCCGGATGCTGGCGTGGGTCCTGGATCGCCAGTTCTGGACGCTGCTCGTCGCCATCGCGACGCTCGCGCTGACGGTGCTGCTGTACTTCGTCGTGCCGAAAGGCTTCTTCCCGCTGCAGGACACCGGCGTCATCCAGGTGGTCACGGAGGCGCCGGAATCCGTGTCGTTTGCCGCGATCGCCGAGCGCCAGCAGGCGCTCGCCAACGTGCTGCTCGCTGACCCGGCGGTGCAGAGCCTGTCGTCGTTCATCGGCGTCGACGGCCAGAACACGACGCTGAACAGCGGCCGCATGCTCGTCAACCTGAAGCCCAAGGCCGACCGCGACCGCGACGTCGCCGCGATCATCCGGCGGCTCACCGGCCGCGCGCACGACGTCACCGGCATCACCGCGTACATGCAGCCGGTGCAGGACCTGACGATCGAGGATCGCGTCGCGCGTACGCAGTACCAGTTCACGCTGGAAAGCGCCGATGCCGACGCGCTCGCCAGGTGGACGCCGCAGCTCGTCGAGCGCCTGCGCGCGCTGCCGCAGTTCACCGACGTCGCGTCCGACGCGCAGAACCAGGGGCTGCAGGCCTACGTCGTCATCGACCGCGACGCGGCGGGGCGCCTCGGCATCACGCCGGCCGCCGTCGACACTGCGCTGTACAACGCGTTCGGC
The DNA here is from genome assembly GCA_018241745.1 of Pseudomonadota bacterium. GTDB lineage: Bacteria > Pseudomonadota > Gammaproteobacteria > Burkholderiales > Casimicrobiaceae > VBCG01. The sequence continues at coordinate 33,175 of JAFEDG010000141.1, read as the reverse complement.
CAGCGCCTGATCTCGACGATCTTCACGCAAGCCAACCAGTACCGCGTCGTGCTGGAACTCGCGCCGGGCATGCAGCGCGGCCCGGCGACGCTCGACGACATCTACGTGCCGGTGACGAGCACGGTCGCGGCGTCGGTCACCGGCGCCACCGGCACGGCGGCCGGCGCGACGCAGGTGCCGCTGTCGTCGATCGCGCGCGTCGAGGAGCGCGCATCGCCGCTGGTCATCAACCACCTGGGCCAGTTCCCGGCGACCACGGTGTCGTTCAACCTGGCCGAGGGCCAGTCGCTGGGCGCCGCCGTCGACGCCGTGCGCAACGTGGAAGCCGAGCTCGGCATGCCGGCGTCGATCACGACGAACTTCCAGGGCGCGGCGCTCGCCTTCCAGGCGTCGCTGAACAACACGCTGCTGCTGATCCTTGCCGCGGTCGTCACGATGTACATCGTGCTGGGCGTGCTGTACGAGAGCTACATCCACCCGATCACGATCCTGTCGACGCTGCCGTCGGCCGGCGTCGGCGCGCTGCTTGCGCTGATCGTCACCGGCAACGACCTCGACATCATCGCGATCATCGGCATCATCCTGCTGATCGGCATCGTCAAGAAGAACGCGATCATGATGATCGACTTCGCGCTCGACGCCGAACGGCAGCAGGGCAAGGCGCCGCGCGACGCGATCTACGAAGCCTGCCTGCTGCGCTTCCGGCCGATCCTGATGACGACGATGGCCGCGTTGCTGGGCGCGCTGCCGCTGATGCTGGGCACCGGCGTCGGCTCCGAGCTCCGCCATCCGCTGGGCCTCGTGATGGTCGGCGGCCTGATCGTGAGCCAGGTGCTGACGCTGTTCACGACGCCGGTCATCTACCTCGCGTTCGACCGGTTCACCAAGCGCAATCGCGAGCGCGAGGCCGGCCACGCGCCGCGTGGCGCCGCCGCCGACGGCATCGCGGACTGAGAGCGCGCCGCATGAACCTCGCGAAGCCCTTCATCGACCGCCCGGTGGCCACCACGCTGCTGACGCTGGGTGTCGCGCTGGCGGGCGCACTGTGCTTCAACCTGCTGCCGGTGGCGCCGCTGCCGCAGGTGGACTTCCCGACGATCGCCGTGTCGGCCAACCTCGCCGGCGCGAGCCCCGAGACGATGGCGTCGACGGTGGCGACGCCACTCGAGCGCTCGCTCGGACGCATCGCCGGCGTCACCGAGATGACGTCGACGAGCTCGCTGGGCTCGACGCGCGTCGTACTGCAGTTCGACCTGTCGCGCGACATCGACGGCGCCGCGCGCGACGTCCAGGCCGCGATCAACGCGGCGCGCAGCATGCTGCCGACCGGCCTGCGCAGCAATCCCACGTACCGCAAGATGAACCCGGCCGACGCGCCGATCATGATCGTCGCGCTGACGTCGGATACGCTGAGCCGCGGCCAGATGTACGACGCGGCGTCGACGATCCTCGCGCAGAAGCTGTCGCAGGTCGAGGGCGTGGGCCAGGTGCAGGTGGGCGGCAGCTCGCTGCCGGCCGTGCGCGTCGAGCTCAACCCGACGGCGCTCAACAACTACGGGATCAGCGGCGAGCAGGTGCGCCAGGTGATCGCCAACACGAACGCCAACCGGCCGAAGGGCGCTGTCGAGGACGGGGAGCGGCGGTGGCAGATCGGCGCCAACGACCAGGCGAAGACGGCCAGCGAGTACATGCCGCTGATCGTCAGCTACTACCACGGCGCCGCCGTGCGACTGCAGGACGTCGCGCAGGTCGTGGACTCCGTCGAGGACCTGCGCAACGACGGCTCGTCCAACGGCAAGCCCTCGGTGCTGCTGATCGTGAGCCGGCAACCGGGCGCCAACATCATCGAGACGATCGACCGCATCAAGGCGCTGCTGCCTTCGCTGCAGGCGGCGATCCCGCAGGCGATCGACCTCAACATCGTGATGGACCAGACGACGACGATCCGCGCGTCGCTGCACGAGGTCGAGCGCGCGATGGTGATCGCCGTTGCGCTCGTGATCCTGGTCGTGTTCGCATTCCTGCGCAATTGGCGCGCCGCGGTGATCCCGAGCATCGCCGTGCCGGTGTCGCTGGTCGGCACGTTCGCCGTCATGTACGTGGCCGGCTTCTCGCTCAACAACCTGACGCTGATGGCACTGACGATCGCGACGGGCTTCGTCGTCGACGACGCGATCGTCGTGCTGGAGAACGTGTCGCGCCACATCGAGGAGGGCATGCAACCCTACCGGGCTGCGCTCGCGGGCGCGAAGGAAGTGGGCTTCACCGTGCTGTCGATGAGCCTGTCGCTGATTGCCGTGTTCATCCCGATCCTGATGATGGGCGGCATCATCGGCCGCCTGTTCCGCGAGTTCGCGGTGACGCTGTCCGCCGCGATCCTCGTGTCGCTCGTCGTGTCGCTGACGACGACGCCGATGATGTGCTCGCGGATCCTGAAGCCCGTGTCCAAGCGCGAGCCCGGGCGCTGGGCGCGCCGCGCGGAAGCCGCGTTCGCGTGGCTCGCCGACGCGTACGCGCGCTCGCTGACGGTCGTGTTGCGCCACGGCGTCATCACGATGCTGGTGCTCGGCGCCACCGTCGTGCTCAACGTCTACCTGTATGTCGTGATCCCCAAGGGTTTCTTCCCGCAGCAGGACAACGGTCGCATGATGGGCTTCATCCAGGCCGACCAGGCGAGCTCGTTCCAGTCGATGCAGCAGAAGATGGCGCAGTTCGTGGCGATCGTGCGCGCGGACCCGGCCGTCGACAACGTCGTCGCGTTCACCGGGGGTGGCCAGCGCAACGGCGGCTTCATGTTCGTCACGCTGAAGCCGCTGGGTACACGCAAGGTCAGCGCCGACGGTGTCGTTGCGCGCCTCCGCGCGAAGACCGCGGAGGTGGCCGGCGCCAGCCTGTTCCTCGTGCCCGCGCAGGACATCCGCGTCGGCGGGCGGCAGGGGCAGGCCGCCTACCAATACACGCTGCAGGCCGACGACCTCGACCAGTTGCGCACGTGGGAGCCGCGGATCCGCTATGCGCTGTCCAACCTGCCGCAGCTCGTCGACGTCAGCACGGACCAGCAGGACAAGGGCGTGCAGACGTCGCTGACGATCGACCGCGACGCGGCCGCGCGCCTCGGCCTGTCGCCGAAGGACATCGACACGGCGCTCAACGATGCGTTCGGCCAGCGCGCCGTGTCGACGATCTACAACCCGCTCAACCAGTACAAGGTCGTCATGGAAGTGGCGCCGCAGTACTGGCAGAGTCCGGAGGCGCTCGCGCAGACGTACGTGCAGACGAAGGACGGCACGTCCGTCCCGCTGACCGCGTTCGCCCACTGGGGCCCGACGAACACGCCGCTCGCCGTCAACCACCAGGGCCAGTTCGCGGCGTCGACGATCTCGTTCAGCCTGCCGGAGGGCGTGTCGCTGTCGCAGGCGCAGGCGGCGATCGACGACGCACTTGCCAAGCTCGGCGTGCCGAACAGTGTGCACGGCTCGTTCCAGGGCACGGCGCGCGCGTTCCAGCAGGGGATGTCGAGCCAGCCGTGGCTGATCCTCGCCGCGCTGATCACCGTCTACATCGTGCTGGGCATGCTGTACGAGAGCTACGTGCACCCGATCACGATCCTGTCGACGCTGCCGTCGGCCGGCGTGGGCGCACTGCTCGCATTGCTCGCGTTTCACATCGAGTTCAGCCTGATCGCGCTGATCGGCGTGATCCTCCTGATCGGCATCGTCAAGAAGAACGCGATCATGATGATCGACTATGCGATCAGCACGGAGCGCGAGCGCGACGTGCCGCCGCGCGACGCCATCTACGAGGCCTGCCTCCGCCGCTTCCGCCCGATCATGATGACGACGCTCGCGGCGATGCTGGGCGCCATCCCGCTCGCGATCGGCTTCGGCGAAGGTGCCGAGCTGCGGCGGCCGCTCGGCATCTCGATCGTCGGCGGCCTGCTCGTGAGCCAGTTGCTGACGCTGTACACGACGCCTGTTGTCTACCTCTACCTCGACCGCTTCCGGCTGTGGTTCCGCGCGCGCGTCGCGCGCCGCCAGGCCCGCGCCGCGGCCGTCCCCCGCCACGATCCGGACCACCAATGGCAATCCTGACACCCATGCCCAACGCACCCGTTCACCGTGCCATGCGCCGCACGCCGTTCGCCGTCATCGCCCTCGCCGCTCTGCTCGGGGGCTGCATGGTCGGGCCCGACTATGTGCGCCCGGCCGCCGACGCGCCGGGTCCGTACAAGGCGGCCGACAACGTGCCGGCCGGGTGGAAGGAAGCGACGCCCGCCGACCAGTTCCCGCGCGGGCACTGGTGGGAGATCTACAACGACCCGGAGCTCAACCGGCTCGAGGACGCGGCGATGCGCGCCAACCCGTCGCTCGTCGTCGCGTACGCCAACTACCGTGCCGCGCAGGCGCAGGTGGGCACGGCGCGCGCCGGCCTCTTTCCGGTCGTCAACGGCGGCGCCGCCGGCTCGCGCGCAAAAGGCGCGCCCTACGCCGAGCCGCGCAATGCGGTGAGCTTCGACGCCAACGCGAGCTGGGAACTGGACCTGTGGGGGCAGGTGCGGCGCGCCGTCGAGGCGAGCCAGGCCAACGCTGCGGCGGCGGGCGACGAATATGCCGGCGCGATGCTGTCGATCCAGGCCGAGCTCGCGCAGGACTATTTCTCGCTGCGCACGGCGGACAGTGGCCAGCGGCTGCTCGATCGCACCGTCGACGCCTACGAGCGTTCGCTCGACCTCACGCAGAACCGCTACAACGCGGGCGTCGCCGCGCGGGCCGACGTCGTACAGGCGGAGGCCCAGCTCAAGTCGGCGCAGGCATCGGCAATCGACAATCGCGCGACGCGCGCGTCCTACGAGCACGCGATCGCGGTGCTGGTCGGCGTGCCACCGCAGTCGTTCTCGCTGGCGGTGGCGGGCGACTCGCCGCCGCCGCCGTCGGTGCCGCCCGGCTTGCCCTCGCAGCTGCTCGAGCGCCGGCCCGACATCGCCGCGGCGGAGCGGCGCGTCGCGGCGGCGAACGCCGAGATCGGCGTCGCCACCGCGGCGTTCTACCCGACGATCAACCTCGCGGCCGCCGGCGGCGTCACGGGCTCGAGCTTCGCCAACCTGTTCTCGCTGCCGGCCACCGTGTGGTCGATCGGCGCGTCCGCGGCGCAGCCGCTGTTCGACGGCGGCCTGCGCAAGAGCGCGCTGGCGCAGAACGAGGCGGCCTATGACGCGGCCGTCGCGACGTACAAGTCGACGGTGCTGACGGGGTTCCAGGAAGTGCAGGACAACCTGACGACGCTCGCGGTGCTGGCGGACGAGGCCGTCGTGCAGCAGCAGGCCGTCGACGCGGCCCAGCGGTCCGTCGAACTCACGACGAACCAGTACAAGGCGGGCATCGTGGCGTTCCTGAACGTCGTCACGGCGCAGGCCGTGCAGTTCAACAACGAACGCACGCTCGTGATCCTGCGCGGGCGCCAGCTGCTCGCGAGCGTCGCGCTCGTCAAGGCGATCGGCGGCGGCTGGAACGTGGACGTGCCCGTCGTCCCGCCGGCGGCGATGGCCAGCGCGGCGCGCTAGGCGACGTCGAACAGCGCGGCGGCGCCCATGCCGCCGCCGACGCACATCGTCACGACGACGTGGCGCACGCCACGCCGCCGTCCTTCGAGCAGCGCGTGGCCGACGAGACGCGCGCCGGTCATCCCGTACGGGTGCCCGATCGCGATGGCGCCGCCGTCCACGTTGTAGCGCGCGGGATCGATGCCGAGCTGGTCCCGGCAATACAGCGCCTGGCAGGCGAATGCTTCGTTGAGTTCCCACAGCCCGATGTCGTCGATGCGCAGGGCGTGCCGCCTGAGCAGGTCGGGAATCGCGAACACCGGGCCGATGCCCATCTCGTCCGGCGCGCAGCCCCGCACGGACATGCCGCGATAGACGCCGAGCGGCTGCAGCCCGCGGCGCGCGGCCAGCGACGCCTCCATCAGCACGCACGCGGACGCGCCGTCCGACAGCTGGCTCGCGTTGCCCGCCGTGACGACACCGCCTTCGAGCACCGGCTTCAGCGCGGCCAGGCCTTCGCGCGTCGTGTCGGGACGGTTGCCCTCGTCGGCGGCGAGCACGACATCCTGGTGCCGCACGGCGCCGGTGGCCTTGTCGACGACGGCCATCGTCGTGTGGAACGGCACGATCTCGTCCGCGAACGCGCCGCGCGCCTGGGCGCGCGCCGTGCGCTGCTGCGATTCGAGCGCGTAGGCATCCTGCGCGTCGCGCGTGATCCCGTAGCGGCGCGAGACGACTTCGGCTGTCTGCAGCATCGGCATGTAGGCGGCCGGGGCGTGCCGGAGGACGGCGTCGTCGCGTTCGGCGGCCACCCAGTCGAAGTAGCGCGCCTGCACGGCACTGATGTTCTCCTGGCCGCCGGCGACGACGACATCCATGCCGTCGACGACGATCTGCTTGGCCGCCGTGGCAATCGCCATCAATCCGGACGCGCACTGCCGGTCCATCGTCTGTGCCGGGACGCTCACCGGAAGGCCTGCGGCGAAAACGGCGTTGCGGGCGACGTTCATGCCGGCGGTGCCGGCGGCGAGCACCGTGCCGGCGATCACGTCGTCGACTTCCGCGCCGTCGACGCGGGCGCGTTGCAACGCATGGACGATCACGTGCGCGAACAGCGACGGCGAGCGCGTCGCGTTGAGGCTGCCACGGAACGCGCGGCCGATGCCGGTGCGCGCGGTTGACACGATCACAGCTTCCCTCACGATCCGGCCTCCCAGGATGCCAGCGGACGATTCATCTGCGCGAGCCTGACGAGCAGGTTCGACGGCGTCCAGTACCCGAACGCGTCGCCGCGCGCGCGGCCGTACGCCGCGAGCCCGCCCACCAGCTGCGCGAGGCCCAGTGTATCGGCATGCAGCATCGGCCCGCCGCGATAGTCCGGGAACCCGTAGCCCGCCGTCCACACGACGTCGAGGTCCGACGCGCGGCTCGCGATGCCTTCCTCCAGGATGCGCGCGCCTTCGTTGACGAGCGGGAACAGCAGCCGCTCGACGATCTCGCTGCCGTCGATCGCGGTCCTTTGCGCAACGCCCAGGTTGCGCGCGAGTTCGCCGATGAGCGCCGGCACCGCGGGATCGGGCGTCGCGCGGCGCCCCTCGTACCGGTAGTAGCCGGCGCCGGACTTCTGGCCCAGGCGGCCTGCGTCGAACAAGCGGCGCACGACGACGCGATAGGCCGGGTCGGCGGGGAGCCGGCCGGCCACCTGCTGCGCCATGACCACGTTCGCACCGACGTCGATGCCCGCCATGTCCAGCATCCGGCACGGACCCATGGCCATGCCGAACGCTTCCATCGCCGTGTCGATCGCGTCCGGTGTCGCGCCCTCGAGCAGCAGGAACTCGGTTTCCCGCAGGTAGGGTTCCAGCATCCGGTTGCCGATGAAGCCGTAGCAGACGCCCGCGACGACCGGCAGCTTGCCGAGCGTGCGCGCCACGTCGATCGCGGTCAGCAGCACGTCGGGCGCCGTGGCGGCGCCGCGCACGATCTCGAGCAGGCGCATCACGTGCGCGGGACTGAAGAAATGCATGCCGACCACGTCGGCCGGCCGGTCCGTCGCGCGGGCGAGGACGTCGAGGTCCAGCGTCGAGGTATTCGACGCGATCGTCGCGCCCGGCTTGCACGTGCGCCCGAGTCGCGCGAGCACGCGCTCCTTCAGCGGGAGGTCCTCGTACACCGCCTCGATCACGAGGTCGCGGTCGGCGAGCGCGGCGTCGTCGGTCTCCACGCGCAGCAGCGCGGCACGCCGCTCGGCGTCGTCCGCGGCGAGCTTGCCCCGGGCGACGCTGCCCGCATACGTGTCGCGGATGCCGGCGGCCGCGCGTTCCATCGCGTCGCGCGTCGACTCGACGAGCGTCACCGGGATTCCCGCGTTGAGGAAGCTCATCGCGATGCCGCGACCCATCGTGCCGCCACCAACGATGCCGACGGTGCGCACCGTGCGTGCGCGGGCTGCGGGGTCGAGACCGGGCACGCGCCCGGCCCGGCGCCGCGCGAAGAACAGGTGCTGCAGCGCGCGCGCCTGCGGCGACCGGCGCAACGCTTCGAACGCGGCCGCTTCGACACGCTCGCCCTCCGCGAACGGCAACGCGCTCGCGGCCACGGCGTCCACGGCGGCGGCATGAGCCGGGTACGCCGGGGACGCGCGTGCGCGGGCCTCGACGAAGAACGCGGGTGGCAGCCCGCCCGCGTCGGACGCGAGGGCGCGCGTGCGCCGCGGCGTGGCGTGCGCCGCGACGAGCGCCTGCGCCACGTCGATGCCGTGCGCGAGCGGCGCGCCGTCGTGCACGCCGTCGATCAGGTGCGCGTCCAGCGCAGCCGTGGCGTCGATCCGGCGGCCGGTCGTGATCAGGTCCAGTGCCCGTGCCGCGCCGACCAGCCGCGGCAACCGTTGCGTGCCGAGCGACCCCGGTATCAGGCCCAGCGACACTTCGGGGAATGCGAACTGCGTCTCGCGCGTCGCGACACGATGATGGCATGCCAGCGCGAGCTCGAGGCCGCCGCCGAACGCGTACCCGTGCATCGTCGCCACGACGATCTTCTCCAGCGCCTCGATCCTCGCCAGCAGTTCGTTGAGCGGTGCGGCCGAGAACGACGGCAGCGCGAACTCCGCGATGTCCGCGCCGGCGACGAACGTGCGGCCGGCGCATCCGATCACCAGCGCGCGCGATGCCGCGTCGTCGGCGAACGCGTCGACGGCGGCGCGCAACCCGGCGACGACCGCTGCGGACAACGCATTGACCGGCGGATGGTCGATCGTGACGAGCGATATCGCGCCGTGCCGGCGCAGCTCGACCGGAGAAACACTCATCGCTGTCGCGGTCGCATCACCGGCGGACGGTCCAGCCGAGGCCGGGCGTGATCGCCTGTGCGTCGCCGTCGCCCAACACCGTCGGCGCGAGCAGCTTCGTGGCGACTGCCTCCTGCGTGAATTCGCGCAGCGTGCGGACGCGGGCGGCCGGCACCCCGAGCGCGTTCAATCGCTGCTCGAGATCGGCAGCCGCGTGCACCGCGACGCGCGACGCCAACAGGCGCCGGAACGCGTCCGGATCGCGCGCGCGGGCGAACGCCGGGCCGTCGCCGGGATCGGATTCGAGCAGCGGCGTCACCTCGGCCGGATCGATGCCGAGCGCCTGCGTGAGACGCATCACCTGCGCGGGCGTGTTGGCACCCAGCGCGACCCAGCCGTCGCGGCACGCCAGGATGTCGGCCGCCGGGCTGCCTGAATACCCCTTGTTGCCGACGCGCCGGATCTCGCTGCCGGCCGTGAGCGTCTCGCATGCGAATGGATACATGAGCTGTAGCGCGCTGGCCCACATGCTGACGTCGAGGAAGCAGCCTTCGCCACTGCGGTCGCGCTCGCGCAGCGCGGTGACCACGGCGAGCGCGCCGATGATGCCGGTGGCGGCGTCGACGACCGGAAACCCGGTCTTCACCGGCGGGCCGCCTTCCTCGCCGCCCATCATCGTCATCCCGGTCAGCGCCTGGATCACGTGGTCGTATGCGCCGTGCGGCGTCCGCGACGGCTCGCCGTACCCATAGCCCGAGATCGCGCAGTAGATGATGTCGGGCTTCACGGCGCGCACGGCGTCGTAGCCGAGCCCGTGCCGCGCAAGGACGCCCGGCCGGTAGTTGTCGACCATCACGTCCGCCGCGTGCACCAGCGCGAGCACCTCCGCGCGCCCGGCATCCGTCGCGATGTCGATCGCGCGCATCGTCTTGCCGGCATTCAGCGCGGTGAATGCGCGCGCCCCGGATGGCGTGCGCCGCATCACGTCGCCGCCGCCGGGCTTCTCGATCTTGGTGACGTGCGCGCCGAGCTGCGCCAGGTGGAAGGTCGCGAACGGACCCGCGATCACGTGGCTGAAGTCGACGACCCGGACGCCGCGCAGCGGCTGCACCTGCGCTACGGGCGCCGTCACGTGACCAGGTGAGCGGCCTTGACGATCGCGTCCAGCTTGGCAGTCTCGCTCTGCATGAATTGCGTGAATTCGGCCGGCGATGCGCTGAGCGCGACGACCGCGCCGACGGCCTCGCTGTCGGCGCGCAGCGCCGGATCGGCATAGCTCCGGGTCGTGGCGTTGAACAGCAGGTCGACGATCCGTTGCGGCGTGCCCGCCGGCGCCCACAACCCGAACCACGCGTCGAGCGCGAGGTCCTGCGTCTTGAACACCTCGACCAGCGTCGGCACGTCGGGCAGGCTCGGGATCCGCTTGGCGCTCGATACGGCCAGCGGGCGAACCTTGCCCGCCTTGATCTGCGGGATGGCCGTCGACGCGATGGGAAACGCGAACTGCGTCGAACCCATGACGATCGAGGGCACGATCTCCACGGAGCCCTTGTACGGGACGTGCACGACGTCGATCTTCGCGTGGATCGCCATCGCGGCCGCGCACAGGTGCGCCGCGCTGCCGACACCGCCCGAGGCGTAGTTCAGCACGCCCGGCTTGCTGCGCGCCGCCTGCACCAGCTGCTCGACGGTCGTGTATTCCGACGTCGCGCTGACGACGAGGACCGACGGCGTGAACACCGTGCGGGTGATGTGCGCGAAGTCCTTCAGCGGGTCGAATTGCACGGACGGCTGCATCGCCTTCTGCACGATGTGCGACGACGCGCCGAGCAGCAACGTGTAGCCATCGGGCGCCGCGTGCGCGACGTTCTGCGCGGCGACGATGCCACCGGCGCCGACCACGTTCTCGACGACGACGTTCGTGCCACCCAGCATGCGGCTCAGCGTGACGGACAGCTTGCGCGTCAGGACGTCCGGCCCGCCGCCGGCCGCGAACGGCACGATGATCCGGATGTAGCGGTTGGGATAGTCGTTGCCGTCGGCGTGCGCCGCGGGCACGCGCGCGAGGGCGGCCGCCGCGAGCGACAGCGCGCTCAAGTTGAACTGCCGGCGTGTGGTCACGGTGGGCGTCCCGCGGAAGTTGGTCCGGTGCGCAGTCTAGGGCGCGCGGATGATTAGAAATACTGAAACATATTAATGAAGCAATAAGCTATGCTGATGCATGGACCCGCCCACCGACTTGCCCGCCCGCTGTGCACAGCTGCGGATCCGTGACCTGCTGCTGCTCGGCTACATCGACGAGCTGGGGTCGCTGACCGAGACCGCCGCGCGGCTGCACGTGACGCAATCGGCCGTGTCGCAGGCGCTGCGTGCCGTCGAGGACGCGTTCGGCGCGCCGCTCGTCGTGCGCAGGACGCGGGGCAAGCGCGGCGTCGACCTGACGGCTGCAGGCGCCGCGGTGCTGATGCACGTCCGCGTCGCGCACAACGAACTCGTCGCCTCGGTCCGCGCGGCCGCGGCCGCGGGGACGCCGGAATTGCGGATCGGCGCGCTCGCGCTGACGCTCGTCCATCCGCTGCCCGGAGCGTTGGCGCTGTTGCGGCGCCGCCTCCCGCGTGTCCATGTCCGGCTGAGCGAAGACACCGTGCCCCACCTGTGGCGGCGCCTGGAGGCGGGCGAGTTCGACGCGATCGTGTGCCGGCTTCCCGCCCTGAGCGAGAGTCAGCGGATTCCGGCCGACGTGGTGTTCCGCACGATCAGCCACGAGTCGCTGGCACTCGTGTGCAGCCGCCGTCACCCGGTGGCGCGCCAGCGCAAGCCGTCGCTCGCATTGTTGCGGGAACAGGCGTGGGTGCTGCCGCCGGAAGGCTCCTATACGCGCCTGGAGATCGAGCGGCTGTTCATGCGCGCCGGCTTGCAGCCGCCGGCCGCCGCCATCACGTCGATGAACTTCCACAGCAACCTGCGGCTCGCCGCGAGCGGGGACCTGCTTGCGACGGCGCCACGCGCGGCCGCACTTTCAGTGTGTCCGATGCTGGACCTGGTCGTGCTTCCGGTCGACTGGGGCCGCGAGGACACCGGCATCACGCTGGCATGGCGCGAAGCGAGCCTCGGCAACGAGGCGTTGGCGGCGCTGCTCGAATGCTGTTGACGCGCGCCGGGGCCTCCGCCGGGCGGTCACGCGCCTTTCAGTGCGCCGCCGGGGGTGGCGCCGGCGGCGGCACCATGCGCGCCCCGACATCCTGCAGCAGCCGCTTGAAATCGGGCGACGTGCTGATGAGCTCGCCTGCCGCCGCACGCAAGCGGTCGACGGCCTCCGGCGGCAGTACGAACGACGTCGGTAGCGTGTTCAGGTAGTCGCGCTCGTCCTTGTCCTTCAGTGCGGCGAACGACACGTCGATCGCGTAGACCTGTGCCGACGGCGCGCGTAACGCCGCGGCGACGGCGGGGTCCGTGTTGTTCCTGAACGCGGCGGAGTCCCGGACCAGCTTGTCGTTCGCCCACGCATGTCCGGTGTCCTTCAGCAGCTCGATCGACTCGAACGAGAAGTAGTCGATCGGCGTCCCGGTGGACTTGAGCAGCACGTCCAGCGTCGACGGCGGCGATTCGCGCTTGTCCCAGTCGGTGGGCGGGATGGACACCGAGTTGACGACGAACACGATGATCCGCTTCACGTGGTCGAGCGGCGTCGATTTTCCCGCGTCGTGCAGCGCTTCCATCAACTGCATCGAGTCGACGACCGCGCGCATCCCGACGTTGTCCGAGACGCCGCCGTCGACGAGGTGGATGTACGGGCGGGCGACGCTGTCGCTGTAGGACTCGAGCGCGCGCAGCGAACGGATCGCGCGCGCGGCCGGGCGCGGCGGATCCGCGGAATCGAGGAACAGCGTGACCCACGCCGGCGCGGTCCGGTGGCACGTGCCACCGTAGTTGTTGATCGTCACCGGCGACAGCACGACCGGCACCGCGGACGATGCCGCCGCCGCGCGCGACAGCCGCACCGCGTCGAGGTCGGAGCACAGCACGTCGAACGTGCGCTGGTCGAACACGAAGCGGGCGCCGGTCGAGAGGTCCGTCGCCGACGCGATGATCATCGGCCCATGCCCGTGGTCGAGGTCGGCGAACGTCGCGCCCTTGAACAGCACGTCGTCGTAGATGTTGGCGGCGAGCTCCGAGCGTCCCCACGCGGTGGACGCGAGGTCGCCCCAGTTGGCAGGGTTGAACGTGCCGGCGACGATCTCGCCCTGGATGTTGCGCTTGAGGAAGGCGCCCTCGTACAGGTCGAACAGCTTGTCGCCGTACAGGCCGTATGCGAGCGCCGTGAAGCTGCCGCCCGACACGCCGGTGATCACGTCGACCTGGTCGATCAGACGGCCGGTGTTGCCCTTCGGCCCCACGATCGTCGTGTTGCGCAGGTATTCGAGCACGCCGTACGAGAACGCGGCGGCCCGCGTGCCCCCGCCGGAGAACGCGAGGATCACGAGGTTCTCCTTGTCGTCGGCGGTACGCTGGCGCGCCTCGAACCGGTACCCGCTGTCCGGGTGGACCTCGGTGAGCGGCGGGTTGACGGGTCGCGTGGCGCACCCGGCCAGCAGCGTGACGACGGCGAGCAAGGCAACGGCGATGGCGCGGGGCATTGGGAAAGCGGGCGATGCGGGAAGGCGGCATTATCGCCGCACCGCCGCGTGTTTCCGCTGCGCCGCCGCACGAAATCCGCAGTATCCAGTTGACGTCCCAGCGTCGCGGACCTATTATTAGCACTCGCATCCAATGAGTGCTAACAGAGGCTGCATGCGCGCTACCCGCGCACGCAAGTCGCTGTCAAGCGCCGATTATCCAAACATCTACTAGGAGTGAGTACTCACATGAAACTCAAGCCTTTGCACGACCGCGTGATCGTCAAGCGGCTCGAAGAAGAGCGTAAATCGGCCGGCGGCATCGTGATCCCCGATACGGCGGCGGAAAAGCCGTCGATGGGCGAGGTGGTCGCGGTCGGCCCCGGCAAGACGGACGACAACGGCAAGCTGCAGCCGATGGGCGTGAAGGCCGGCGACAAGGTGCTGTTCGGCAAGTACTCGGGCCAGGAATTCAAGATGGACGGCGCCGACCTTCTGCACATGCGCGAAGACGACATCATCGGCATCGTCGCCTGACCGACGCCGACTACAAGAATCCAGGAGACACGAATCATGGCAGCCAAAGACGTCCGCTTCGGCGAGAACGTACGCAACAAGATGGTGAATGGCGTGAATGTCCTCGCCAATGCCGTCAAGGTGACGCTGGGCCCCAAGGGCCGCAACGTCGTGCTGGAGCGCAGCTTCGGCGCCCCGACGATCACCAAGGACGGTGTGTCGGTGGCCAAGGAAGTCGAACTGAAGGACAAGTTCGAGAACATGGGCGCGCAGATGGTGAAGGAAGTCGCGTCCAAGACGTCGGATGTCGCCGGTGACGGCACGACGACGGCCACGGTGCTCGCGCAGGCGATCGTCACCGAAGGCATGAAGTACGTCGCCGCGGGCATGAACCCGATGGATCTGAAGCGCGGCATCGACAAGGCTGTCGTCGCCGTGATCGACGAGCTGAAGAAGATCAGCAAGCCCTGCTCGACGTCGAAGGAAATCGCGCAGGTCGGCTCGATCTCGGCCAACGCCGACGAATCGATCGGCACGACGATCGCCGAGGCGATGGACAAGGTCGGCAAGGAAGGCGTCATCACCGTCGAGGACGGCAAGGGCCTCGAGAACGAGCTGGACCTGGTCGAGGGCATGCAGTTCGACCGCGGTTACATCTCCCCGTACTTCATCAACCAGCCCGAGAAGCAGACCGCGGTGCTGGAAGACCCGTACATCCTGCTGCACGACAAGAAGATCTCGAACATCCGCGACCTGCTGCCGGTGCTCGAAGCGGTCGCCAAGGCCGGCAAGCCGCTGCTGATCATCGCCGAGGACGTCGACGGCGAAGCGCTGGCGACGCTGGTCGTCAACAACATCCGCGGCATCCTGAAGACCGTCGCGGTCAAGGCGCCTGGCTTCGGCGATCGTCGCAAGGCGATGCTCGAAGACATCGCGATCCTGACCAACGGCACGGTGATCGCCGAGGAACTGGGCCTGAAGCTCGAGAACGCGACCGTCAAGGATCTCGGCCGCGCCAAGCGCGTCGAAGTCGCGAAGGAAGACACGACGATCATCGACGGCGCCGGGGAAAAGGCGTCGATCGAAGCGCGCGTCAAGAACATCCGCACGCAGATCGACGAAGCGACGTCCGACTACGACAAGGAAAAGCTGCAGGAACGCGTGGCCAAGCTGGCCGGCGGCGTGGCGGTGATCAAGGTCGGCGCGGCCACCGAAGTCGAGATGAAGGAAAAGAAGGCGCGTGTCGAAGACGCGCTGCACGCCACGCGTGCGGCCGTCGAAGAAGGCATCGTGCCGGGCGGCGGCGTCGCTTACCTGCGTGCGCGTGCGAACCTGAAGGGCCTCAAGGGTTCGAACCCGGACCAGGACGCGGGCATCAAGATCGTGCTGCGCGCGATCGAGGAACCGCTGCGGATGATCGTGCAGAACGCCGGCGACGAGCCGTCGGTCGTCGTCAACAAGGTCGTCGAAGGCAAGGGCAACTACGGCTTCAACGCCGGCACCGGCGAGTACGGTGACATGGTGGAGATGGGCGTGCTTGACCCGACGAAGGTGACCCGCTTCGCGCTGCAGAACGCGGCGTCGGTGGCGTCGCTGATGCTGACGACTGATGCGATGGTCGCGGAACTGCCCAAGGACGAGAAGCCGATGGGCGGCCCCGGTGGCGGCATGGGTGGCATGGGCGACATGGACATGTAACCCGCAGGATCAGTGGCCGGGGACCCGCAGCACCCCGGCACCGATCCGCACAAAAAGCCCGGCCGCGTGCCGGGCTTTTTGTTGGGCGCAGCCGTCCCGGCGGCGCCGTGCGCCGTCAGTGGGGCAACGCCTCGATCGCCTTGAAGTCCCAGTGACCGAATGCGCCGACGCACTCGGCCTCCGTCGCGCGCGAGCACGAGACCTGGACGAGGAAGCGGCCGGCGACCTGCGTCTCGATCGTCATGCTGTCGGCCGTTGCCGGCGTGACCAGCGCGCGGCGGCCGCCGGGCAGCTTGATGCTGTGCTCGGCGTCGCTGCGCACGTCGCCGGTCAGGTAGGCCGCGCCCATCGCGTACATGCGCGCACCGTTCGCGCCTTCGTCGACGATTTCGAAGCGCGCGGTGAACGGGTCCGTCGACCCGCGCTTCGCTGTGACGCGGACGCTGGCGCGGTGGCTGCGCACGCCGATCGTCGCCGCTTCCGTCTTCGTGGCTTCGCGCGTCATGTCGCCCCACGCGGCCGGCAGTACCTTGGCGAGCGTCTCGGGGGGCAGCGGTGCCGCGGAATCTGCCTGCACGCTTGCGGCCATCAGGCAGGTTGCGGCGACAACGGCAAGCAGGCGAATCGATTGCGGCGTGGCTGCGTGCAAGGCGACGGTCCTCATGTCAGCGAAGGGACCGCAAGTGTAACGTGATGTTGCGGCCGCCCGCCGTGCGCGGCGGCCGATCGCGCGGACGCGTCAGCGAATGGCGACGCGCAACTCGAGCCCGAACGTGGTCAGGCCGTCGTTCGGCTCCTCGATGCCCGCATTGGAGCTGTGCCGCGCGTATGCCGCCAGCTCGTAGCGGCGCTCGGGGTCGAGCGCGATGCCCGCCTCGAGCTGCTCCTGGAACTGGAATGCGGTCGACAGGTGGCGCGGACCAATGCGGGTCTTGGAAATGGCGCCGGCACCGAGCGACAGCTGCACGAACGGCTGCAGCGCGCTCGCCTCCGCGAATTTCCAGCGCAGGCCGCCCAGCACCGACACGTTCCACAGGTTGTCGTTCTCGGTGCTGTGATCCCGCGCGTCCCAGAAGCTCACGCGCGCGGCGATCCGCGGCTCCGTGGCGTGCTCGCGCAACCACGTGCACGCGCATGGGGTGGCCCACTCGAGGCCGAGACCCAGCGTATTGACGCCTTGCCCGGATCCGCCGTCGGCCGTGAACCACGGACCGGCATCGTCCGCGTGCGCGGCGGACGACAACACGATGCCGACGGCAAGCCCGAGGGCCCGTCCGAAACGTCCCATTACCGTGAGTTCCGCGAATACGAAGCTGCGAATATCGCACATCGCCGGCGGCGACGCTGTCCACGACGACACGCGTCGCGGCCTTGGAGCGAACGCGTGCCAACCCGGGCGGCGCGTGCGCGCTACAGCAGCAGGCCCAGCTCGTGCGCTGCGGCCTGCAGCACCGGCTTCAGCCGCGATTGCATCTCGGCGACCGTGACGCGCGATGCGTGGACGCTGATGTTGATCGCGGCCGCGACATGACCCGCGGCGTCGCGCACCGGCACCGCGAGCGAACGCAGGCCGAGCTCGAGCTCCTCGTCGACGATCGCATAGTCGCGCGCACGCAGCCCTTCGACGACGCTGCGCAACCGATCGAGCGCGACGATCGTGTGCGGCGTGTGCGGCACCGGGCGCACGCGCGCGAAGTAGGCGGCCAGCTCCTGCGGCGGCAAGCCGGACAGCAGCACGCGACCCATCGACGTGCTCGCAGCCGGCAGCCGGCTGCCGACGTTGAGGTCGATCGACATGATGCGCATCGACGAGCGCGAGCGCGCGATGTAGAGGATGTCGTCGCCGTCGAGCACGGCCATCGAGCACGACTCGTGGGTCGTGTCGCTGACCTGGTCCAGGATGGGTTGCGCCGAGGCGGCCAGCGGGCTCGACGTCAGGTAAGCGTGGCCGAGCGCCAGGATGCGCGGGCGCAGCGCGAACGCGCGGCCGTCGGTCGACGCCACGTAGCCCAGCTCCCCGAGCGTGTACAGGCAGCGGCGCACGGCGGCGCGCGGAATGCCGGTCTTCTGCGACAGCTGCGCGATCGTCAGCGTGCGCCGCTGCTGCGAGAACGCGCGGATCACCGCGAGCCCGCGCGCGAGCGTGGCCATGAAATCCGGATCGCCTGCGTAAGCCTGGATGTCCTGCGCGATCGTGCGCGAGGGCGCGGCGGGCTGGGGCGACGGCGGTGGCGAGGCGGCGGTGCGCGGCATGCGGGAAGCGCGGCCTGCATGCGCGGCCGGCGCGGGGTGCGAACGCGGTCGATAATCGCACAGTTTGTCGATCATCGGAATCATCGCCAGGGGCATCTGCGGCACAATCGCGGCTCATGCGCACCCAGGTCGCGATCGTCGGGGCAGGGCCTGCCGGGCTCACGCTGTCGTTGCTGTTGCAGCGCGCGGGCATCGCATCGGTGATCCTCGAATCGCGCTCGCGAGAGGACATCGAGGCCACCGTGCGTGCGGGCGTGCTCGAGCAGGGCACCGTCGACCTGTTCGACGAGCTGGGCGTCGCCGGGCGGCTGCATCGCGAAGGCGCCGTGCACCACGGCATCGAGTTGCGCTTCGACGGCGTCGGCCATCGCATCGACCTGACGGGCCTGACCGGCCGTTCGATCACCGTCTATGCGCAGCACGAGGTGGTGAAGGACCTGGTCGCGGAACGGCTCGCGCAGGCGGGCGCGATCGTGTTCGACGCGCGCGACGTCGCGCCGCACGGCATCGATGGCGACAAGCCGTGGTTGAGCTACAAGGCCGGCGGCGCCGCGCACCGGCTGCAGTGCGACTACATCGCCGGCTGCGACGGTTTCCACGGCGTGTGCAGGCAGGCGATTCCCGCGACGGCGCGCCGCGAGTTCGTCCGCACCTACCCCTTCGGCTGGTTCGGCATCCTGGCCGAGGCGCCGCCCTCGTCGCCGGAACTCATCTATACGCTGCACGAGCGCGGCTTCGCACTCGTCAGCACGCGCTCGCCCACGCTGCAGCGGATGTACTTCCAGTGCGACCCGCACGCGAACGCGGCGGACTGGACCGTGGAGATGATCTGGGCCGAGTTTCGCGCACGGCTCGCGACGCGGGACGGCTGGGCGCCGATCGAAGGCCCGATCGTGCAGAAGAACGTCGTCGGCATGCGCAGCTTCGTGTGCGAGCCGATGCGCCACGCGCGGCTGTTCCTGGCCGGCGACGCGGCGCACATCGTGCCGCCGACCGGTGCCAAGGGCCTCAACCTCGCGGTGGCGGACGTGCAGGTGCTGGCGCACGCGCTGATCGCGCATTACACGGAGAAGCGCGACGACCTGCTGGACCGTTATTCCGACACGGCGCTTGCACGCGTGTGGAACGCGCAGCGGTTCTCGTGGTGGATGACGTCGATGCTGCATCGCTTCCCCGACGCCGACTCCTACCAGCAGCGGCTGCAGCTTGCGGAGCTCGCATACGTCGCGGGCTCGCGTGCCGCGTCCACGGCGCTCGCGGAAAACTACGTCGGGCTGCCGCTCGCGCTGCCCGACTGAACGCGGTGCTGCGCCTGCCGCGCGCTTGACGCGTCGCGGCCGTCGCCGCACCATCGACCCACACTGTCGCCGGATCCGCAGACGAGTCCCCCCGTGCAGGAACACTATCCCGAGCCCGTCAACCCGCTGGGCATGGACGGCATCGAGTTCATCGAGTACGCGACGTCGCAACCGCAGCAGCTCGGCGCGGTGCTGCAGACGCTGGGCTTCGCGCAGGTCGCACGCCATCGCTCGCGCGAAGTGACGCTGTACCGGCAAGGCTCGATGAACGTCATCGTCAACGCGCATCCCGAGGCATTGCCCGGGATGAGCGCGCCTGCCGCGCACCCGGCGATCTCGGCGATCGCGCTCCGCGTGCGCGACGCCGAGTTCGCGTACCGCCGCGCGCTGGAGCTGGGCGCGTGGGCGATGCCGACGCGCGCGTCGGTGATGGAACTGAACATTCCCGGCATCCACGGCGTCGGCGACAGCCTGGTGTATTTCGTAGACCGCTACCGCGAATTCTCGATCTACGACGTCGACTTCCTGCCGCTGCCCGGCGTCGATCCGCGGCCGCCCGCGCTCGCCGGGATGCACTGGTTCGGCGTCGTGCAGAGCGTGCACGCGGAGCGTACCGGCGACTGGGTCGATTTCTACACCCACCTGTTCGGCTTTGCGCCGCTGCCGGGCGGCCAGTACTTCGGCATCCTGCCGAAGGGCATGCTGCTTAAGAGCCCGTGCGGCAAGTTCTACCTGCAGCTGATCGAGCCGCCCGAAGGCTCGGAAGACATCGCCTGGGAGGAGCGGCTGCTGCGGGTAGGCATCGGCGCGCCCGACGTCGTCGCCGCCACGCGCGCGTTGCGCGAGCGCGGCGTCGTGTTCGTCGACCGCGAGCCGGTGCAGACCAGCGAGAAGGGCGCGCTGACGCAGATCTACATGGGCTCCGTCACGTTCGAGCTCGTCCGCAGCCGCGAGGAAGCACTGGGCGGGGGCGGCGCCCGATGAACGGCAGTCGCTTCGGCATGGACACGATCACGCTGGCGGGCCCGCTGGAAGCAAAGCTGCGCGCCGTGCGCGCCGGCGGGTTCTCGCAGATCATGCTGTCGGCGCGCGACATCGTCGGGCATCCGGCCGGCGAGGACGTCGCGATCGCCGCCGTGCGCGAGAGCGGCCTGCGCGTCACCGGGTTCCAGGTGCTGCGCGACTTCGAGGGCCTGTCCGGCCACTTGCACGACTACAAGGTCGACATCGCGAAGGCGATGCTCGAGATGTGCCACGCACTGGGCTCGCGGGTGCTGCTGATCTGCTCCAGCACGTCCGCGCACGCGGAGGACAACCGGGACCGCATGGTCGCCGACCTGCGGAAGCTCGCGATGCTGGCCGTCCCCTTCGGCATCAACGTCGCGTACGAGGCGCTGTCGTGGGGCCGCTACGTCAACGAGGTGCCGCAGGCGTGGTCGCTGGTCGAGCGCGCGGACCGCCACAACCTGGGGCTTGCGATCGACTCGTACCACATGCTGGCGACGTCGACGCCGCTCGAGGTGCTGGACGAAGTCGACCCCGCGCGCATCCTGTTCGTGCAACTCGCGGATTTCATGTGGAAGCGCACCGACACGCCGGACGAGCGCCGCGAGACGGCGCGGCATTTCCGCGTGTTCCCCGGCGAAGGTGTGCACAGCGCGCAGATCGCGGCGCTGATGCAGCGCCTCGACGACAACGGCTACGCAGGCGACTACTCGTTCGAAGTCTTCAACGACGACTACGTGCAACTGCCGCTCGCCACCGTCGTCGAGCGCGCACGCCGCTCGGTGGCCTGGCTGCAGGGGCAGGTACCGCGGCGCGGCATTCCGCTGGGTTCCGGTCTCCGGCCCTCGCCCTCTGCGGCCTGAGTGACCGGAGTCGCAGCGGGGACCGCGCCAGTCAGCCCGACGTTGTTCGTTTATCGCCCCATTTTTCGATTATCGCACTTGACCGGGGTGGCGTCGCGACCTAATCTCGCTGGACCGGGATCCCGGGCCGATGCCGTCGCAGAACGGTGCGCCGCTGCGACGGGATCGCCGACCTGGAGGATGTCACGGTGAGCGAGCAGGGCCGGCGCAGAAGTCGCGGCAAGCCATGAGCGAGTTCGTCCAGCTCATCGTGTCCGGCATCGCCACGGGGTCGATCTACGCGCTCGCCGCGCTTGGCTTCACGCTGCTCTGGCAGGCCGCCGGCGTCATCAATTTCGCGCAAGGCGAGTTCGTGATGCTGCCGGCGTTCGGCATGCTGATCTGCGTGTCGTTCGGGATGCCACTGTGGCTTGCATTCCTCGTGACCTGCGCCGTGGCGATGCTCGTGCTCGGCTGGGGCTTCAAGGTCGCGATCGTCGACCCGCTGATCCGCCACGGCGTCATCCCGCTCGTCATCGCGACGCTGGGATTGTCGATCGCGGCCAAGTCGACCGTGCGCGCCGGCTACAGCGCGCTTGCGTTCCCGTTCGCGAGCCCGTTCCCGGAAGGCCAGTTCGCGCTGGCGGGCGTGACGCTCTCGTACGCCGACGTCGGCACGCTGGTGCTCGCCGGCGGCATCGTCGTCGCGCTGCAGGCCTTCCTCAACCGCACGGTGACCGGGCGCGCGATGCAGGCGGTGGCGCAGAACGCCGACGCCGCGCGCGTGCTGGGCATCGACGTCAAGCGGATGGTGCTCTACGTGTTCCTGATCAACGCGGTACTGGCCGTCGTCACCGCGCTGCTCGTCACGCCGACCTACCTCGCCAAGTTCGACATGGGCGACGCGATCGGCCAGAAGGCGTTCTTCGCCGCGATCATCGGCGGCTTCAACCAGACGCGCGGCGCATTGCTCGGCGGCGTGTTGATCGGCGTGCTCGAGAATCTCGTCGGCTTCTACGTGTCGCCCGAGTACAAGGAAGGCGTTGCGCTGGTGCTGTTCCTGTTCGTGATCCTGTTCAAGCCGGAAGGCCTGCTGGGCAGGAGCGAGGAGCGCAAGGTATGAACGCGTGGCCCCTGGCGCGGAGCGGCGGGACATGACGGTGCGCTCGACCTGGCCATGGCTCGTCGGCATGCTCGTCGTCGCGTGCACGTCGTTTTTCCTGAAGCGCAGCGACATCTACCTGCTGTCGTTGTGCAGCGTCTACCTGATGGCGACGTACGGGCTCAACCTGACGGTCGGCTACGCCGGCCAGATGTCGCTGGGGCAGGCGGCGTTCCTCGGCATCGGCGCCTACATCGGCGCGATCCTGATGACCAAGGCCGGCTGGCCGTTCTGGTGCGTGTTGCCGGTCGCCGCGATCGTCTGCTTCGTCGTGGGCCTCGTCATCGGGTTCCCGGCGCTGCGCGTCCAGCACCACTACCTCGCGTTCGCGACGCTCGGCTTCAACGTGCTCGTATTCCTCGCGCTGCGCAACGAGGAATGGCTCACGGGCGGCACGTTCGGCATTGCCAACATCCCGCGGCCGACGTTGTTCGGCTATCCGCTGGACACGGAGTTCCGGTTCTTCTGGCTCACGTTCGCCTCGCTCGGCGTGCTGATGACGCTGCTGTGGCTGCTGCTGCGCTCGCCGTGGGGCCGCGCGTTCGCCGCGCTGCGCGACAACCCGATCCGTGCCGAGAGCCTCGGCGTCAACATCACCGCCTACACGCTGTTCGCATTCGCGATCGGCGCGGCCGCGGCGGGCATCGGCGGCGTCTACTACGCGTCGCTCGTGCAGTTCGTCGAGCCGGGCCCGTTCCACTTCTCGACGTCGCTGATG
Source organism: Pseudomonadota bacterium (assembly GCA_018241745.1). GTDB lineage: Bacteria > Pseudomonadota > Gammaproteobacteria > Burkholderiales > Casimicrobiaceae > VBCG01. The sequence continues at coordinate 10,242 of JAFEDG010000141.1, read as the reverse complement.
ATGCTCCTCGCCGTGATCGTCGGTGGCGCGGGGCGCTTCTTCGGCCCGCTGCTGGGCACCGTCGTCATCATCCTGCTGCCCGAGTTGCTGCGCGCGTCGACGGTGCCGGCGCTGCAGTTCATGCAGAAGTGGTATCTCGTGGCGTTCGGTGTCGCCGTCGTGCTGCTGATGGTGTGGCTGCCTGGCGGCCTGCTGTCGCTCGGCGACCGCTGGCGGCGCGGCAGGGTGGGGCAATGAGCACGCTGCGGAGCCTCGTGCGATGAGCGCCTCCTTCCTCGAGGTGAACGACGTGCGCAAGGCGTACGGCGCCATACGCGCAGTGGACGGCGTGTCGTTTGCGGTCGGGCCGGGCGATATCGTCGGCGTCATCGGGCCCAACGGGTCGGGCAAGACGACGCTGTTCAACAGCATCCTCGGGCAGATCGAGCCCACGTCCGGCCACGTCGCGTTCTGCGGCGAAGACGTGACCGGCATGTCCCCGCTGGAGCTGTCGCGCCGCGGCGTGGGCCGCACGTTCCAGACGCTGCAGGTGTTCGGCCAGCTGTCGGTGCGCGACAACCTGATCGTCGCCGCGCAGGAGTTCCAGGGCTCGCTCGGCGCGCGGCTGTTCGCGCGACCCGACGCGGGCCTGGGCCAGGCCGCAGACCAGATGATCGAGCTCTTCCGCTTGCAGCACGTCGCGGGCCTGCCTGCCGGACGCCTCTCGTATGGCCAGCAGAAGCTGATCGACATCGCGATGGCCTTCATGCCGCGGCCACGGCTCGTGCTGCTCGACGAGCCGTGCGCCGGCGTGAATCCGAGCCTCGTCGACCAGTTGCGCGAGCTGCTCGTCACGCTGAACCGCGAGCAGGGCGGCAGCTTCGTCGTCATCGAGCACAACATGGACTTCATCATGCGGCTGTGCCCGCACGTGATCTGCATGGTCGAGGGCAAGGTGCTCGCGCGGGGCGCGCCCGCGGACGTGCAGTCGAATCGCCAGGTCCTCGCGGCCTACCTCGGAAACTGACGTGGCCGCGCCGATCATCGCGTTCGACAAGGTCGTGGCCGGGTACACGCCGAGCCTCACGATCCTCAACGAGACGACGCTGGACGCGCGCGCCGGCGAGATCACGCTGCTGATCGGGCCGAACGGCGCCGGCAAGTCGACGGTGCTGAAGACGCTGTTCGGCCTGCTGACGCCGCGCAGCGGCGAAGTGCGCTTCGAAAGCCAGCGGATCAACGGCATGGACCCGCGCGACCTGCTCGGCCGCGGCATCGCGTTCGTGCCGCAAGGACGCAACCTGTTCGGCTCGCTGTCGGTGCGCCACAACCTGGAGCTCGGTGGCATCACGTTGCCGCGCGGCGAGCTCACCGCCCGCATCGACGAGGTGCTGGCGCGCTTCCCCCGCATCCGCGAGCGGATCGACAACCAGGCGTCGACGCTGTCCGGCGGCGAGCAGAAGCAGCTCGAGGTAGGCCGCGCGCTGCTGCTGCGCCCGCGCGTGATCCTGATCGACGAGCCGTCGATCGGCCTGTCGCCGAAGCTCGTCCAGGACGTGATGGCGCTGCTGCGTGCGCTTGCGGACGGCGGTACGACGGTGCTGATGGTCGAGCAGAACGTACGCACGGCGCTCAAGTACTCGAACCGCGCGCTGGTGCTGGAGATGGGACGGCTCGCGCTGGACCGCCCCGCGGGCGAACTGCTCGACGAACCCGACCTCAACCGCCTGTTCCTGGGCGGTCACGCGCGGCCTGCCGCCGGCTGACGCACGCGAACTGCCGATGACGACACCTGTCCGCATCGCCATTGCCGGCTTCGGCATGTTCGGCCAGCGCCACGCAGCGACCGTGCGTGCGAATCCCGATACGCAGCTGGTCGCCGTGGCCGACCCGGCGCCGGCGGCCCAGCGTGCGGCCGACGCGCAGGGCGTGACCGCGTACGCCGGCACGGCCGCGATGCTCGACGCGACGCAGCCCGATGCATTGATCGTCGCCACGCCGAATCGCGAGCACGTGCCCGCGGCACTCGCCGCCGTGGCGCGCGGCATCCCGGTGCTGGTCGAGAAGCCCGTCGCCGAGACGGTGGAATCCGCGCAGGTCCTCGTCGCCGCGGCCGCCAACGCTGGCGTGCCGGTGCTCGTCGGCCACCATCGCCGCTACAACCCGATCATCGAGCGCGCGCGCGCCGCGGTGCGCGATGGCGAGCTCGGCCGCATCGTGGCCGTCAACGCGCTGTTCCTGATCCGCAAGCCCGACGACTATTTCGACGTCGCATGGCGCCGCGAACCCGGCGGCGGCCCCGTGCTCATCAACCTGATCCACGACGTCGACAACCTGCGCTACGTCGTCGGCGAGATTGCCGACGTGACCGGGTTCGCGAGCAACGCGCTGCGCGGCAACCCGGTCGAGGACGCGTGCGCCGTCGCGCTGCGGTTCGGGAACGGCGCGCTCGGCACCGCGCTGCTGTCCGACGGCACGCCGGCGCCGTGGAGCTGGGAGCTCACGTCGGGCGAAGCCGCGATGTATCCGCAGCGCGTCGACAACTGCTACCTGATCAGCGGCACGCACGGCGCACTCGCCGTGCCGACGCTGACCTACTGGCATTACACCGGCACCCCGGGGTGGACCGCGCCGCTCGAGCGGCGGACGCTTGCCGTCGAGCACGCGGACCCGCAGGTGCGCCAGCTCGCGCATTTCGTCCGCGTCGTCCGCGGCGAGGAGCTGCCGCGCATCGACGCCGCCGACGCGGCGCGCACGTTGGCCACAACGCTCGCGATCGCGCGGGTTGCCGGTGCGTCGCCTGTCCCATCGCCGGCGTTCGCCGGGGACACTTCCGTCCCGGCTGCGATGCCGCGCTGATCCGCCTACCGCTCTTCCAGGAGAACACGCTTGATCGACAAGACCGTCGCCACCGCCGCCGAAGCCGTTGCCGGCATCCCGGATGGTGCCACCGTGATGATCGGGGGCTTCGGCACCGCCGGCATGCCGTCCGCACTCATCGACGCGCTGATCGCGCAGGGCGCGCGCGACCTGACGATCGTCAACAATAATGCCGGCAACGGCGAGATCGGCCTCGCGGCGCTGCTGAAGACGAAGCGCGTCCGCAAGATCATCTGCTCGTTCCCGCGCCAGGTCGATTCGCAGATCTTCGACGCGCTGTACCGCGCCGGCGAGATCGAGCTCGAGCTCGTGCCGCAAGGCAATTTGGCCGAGCGCATTCGTGCGGCGGGCGCCGGCATCGGCGCGTTCTTCACGCCGACGGGCTTCGGCACGCTGCTCGCGGAGGGCAAGGAAACGCGGATGATCGACGGGCGCCAGTACGTGCTCGAATATCCGATCCACGCCGATTTCGCGCTCGTCCGCGCGGACCGCGGTGATCGGTGGGGCAATCTCGTATACCGCAAGACCGCGCGCAACTTCGGCCCGATCATGGCGTCCGCCGCCACGACGACCATCGCGCAGGTGCGCGAGATCGTGCCGCTTGGCGCGCTGGACCCGGAGGCGATCGTCACGCCGGGCATCTTCGTCAAGCGCATCGTCGCGCTCGCCGCGCCAACACCGATGGCCCGGCCGGGCGCAGCGGGCTGAATGCACGCCAGAGGACACGCCATGAATGCACCGCTTCCCACCCAGCGTTACACGCGCGACCAGATGGCCGCGCGCGTCGCACGCGACATCCCCGAAGGCGCCTACGTGAACCTCGGCATCGGCTTGCCGACGATGGTCGCCAATCACCTCCCGGCGGACCGCGACATCTTCCTGCACAGCGAGAACGGGTTGCTCGGCATGGGCCCTGCGCCCGCGCCGGGCCATGAGGATCCCGACCTGATCAACGCCGGCAAGCAGCCGGTCACGCTGCTGCCCGGCGGCGCGTATTTCCACCAGGCCGACTCGTTCGGCATGATGCGCGGCGGCCATCTTGACTTCTGCGTGCTGGGCGCGTTCCAGGTATCCGCCAGCGGCGACCTCGCCAACTGGCACACGGGCGCCAAGGACGCGATTCCGGCGGTCGGTGGCGCGATGGACCTGGCGCTCGGCGCGAAGAAGGTGTTCGTGATGATGGAACACCTGACGAAGCAGGGAGAGAGCAAGATCGTCGCGCGCTGCACGTACCCGGTCACGGCGCTCGGCTGCGTGTCGCGCATCTACACGGACCTCGCGGTCATCGACGTCACGCCTGCAGGCCTCGCGGTCGTCGACATCGTCGACGGCCTCTCGCCCACCCAGCTCGTCGAGCTGTCCGGTGTTCCACTCCACTTCTGAATCCACGCAAGGACCACGACTCACCATGCCTGAAGCTTTCATCTGCGACGCCATCCGTACCCCCATCGGTCGCTACGGCGGCGCGCTCGCCACCGTTCGCACCGACGACCTCGCCGCACTGCCCATCGCCGCGCTGATGAGCCGCAACCCGAGCGCTGACTGGGCCCAGGTCGACGACGTCTATTACGGCTGCGCCAACCAGGCCGGCGAGGACAACCGCAACGTGGGGCGCATGGCGCTGCTGCTCGCGGGCCTGCCGCCGTCGGTGCCCGGCAACACGATCAACCGGCTGTGCGGGTCGAGCCTCGACGCCGTGGGCACGGCCGCGCGCGCGCTGAAGAGCGGCGAGCAGCAGCTCGTCATCGCCGGTGGCGTCGAGAGCATGTCGCGCGCGCCGTTCGTCATGGGCAAGGCCACCGAGGCGTACTCGCGGGACGCGAGGATCTTCGACACGACGATCGGCTGGCGCTTCGTGAATCCGCTGATGAAGGCGAAGTACGGCATCGATTCGATGCCCGAGACGGCGGAGAACGTGGCGCGGGACTTTGGCGTGTCGCGCGCGGACCAGGACGCGTTCGCGCTGCGCAGCCAGGAGCGCGCCGCCGCCGCCATTGCTGCGGGACGGCTTGCCGACGAGATCGCGCCGGTCACGATCGCGCAGAAGAAGGGCGACCCGCGGGTGTTCACCGTCGACGAGCACCCGCGGGCGACGTCGCTGGAAGCGCTCGCGAAGCTGAAGGGCGTCGTGACGGCCGACGGCACGGTGACGGCCGGCAACGCGTCCGGCGTCAACGACGGCGCGTGCGCGATCGTGCTCGCCACCGAAGACGCGGCAAAGCGCAACGGGCTCGTGCCGCGCGCCCGCGTCGTCGCGATGGCGACGGCCGGCGTGCCGCCGCGCATCATGGGCTTCGGTCCCGCGCCTGCGTCGAAGAAAGTATTGGCACTCGCCGGCCTTCCGCTGTCGGCGATGGACGTCGTCGAACTGAACGAGGCATTCGCAGCGCAGGCACTCGCCGTGACGCGCGACCTCGGGCTGCCCGACGACGCCGCCCACGTGAACCCCAACGGCGGCGCGATCGCGCTCGGCCATCCGCTCGGAGCATCGGGCGCAAGGCTCGTGACGACCGCGCTCTATCAACTGGCGCGCACCGGTGGCCGCTACGCGCTCTGCACGATGTGCATCGGCGTCGGGCAGGGCATCGCGGTGATCATCGAGCGCGTATGAATCGAGGAATACCCATGTCGACCCTCAAGCAGGCGCAAAAGCGCGCAGCCAAGGCTCCGGCCGCGCGCCCGGCGCCATCCGCCGGCAAACCCAACACGTTGATGAGCTATCGCCCACCCGATCGCGGCACGCAACCCGATCTGCTGTTCCCGCCGTATGCGTCCACCGTCAAGCGCGCGCCGAGCCAGGCGCTTGTGCGGCTGCCGTCCACGCTGTCCGAAGTGACCGGCCCGCTCTTTGGCTACGACCGCATCCACGCCAACGACTACGACCTGACCGCGCAGCACAATGGCGATCCGATCGGCGAACGGATCATCGTGTCGGGCCGCGTGCTCGACGCCAATGGGCGTCCGGTGCCGCACACGCTCGTCGAGATCTGGCAGGCCAACGCCGCGGGCCGCTACCCGCACCCGCGCGACCAGCATGACGCGCCGACGGACCCGAACTTCACCGGCTGCGGCCGCACGCTGACCGACAGCGAAGGCCGCTATCGCTTCGTGACGATCCGGCCCGGCGAATACCCGTGGCGCAACCACTACAACGCGTGGCGCCCGGCGCATATCCATTTCTCGCTGTTCGGGCCCGCGTTCCAGACGCGACTCGTGACGCAGATGTACTTCCCCGGCGATCCGCTGCTCGAGTACGACCCGATGTACCTGTCGATCCCGACGGAGCGCGCTCGCAAGCGGCTCATCTCGACGTTCGACTGGGAGACGACGATCCCCGAGATGGCGCTGGGTTACCGGTTCGACGTGGTGCTGCGCGGCCGCGAGGAGACGCCGATGGAAAACGACATGCGCCACCTGCTGAAAGGACTGTGATGAGCCTCGAGACTTCCGCATCCCAGACCGTCGGTCCCTACCTGCACATCGGGCTCACGTGGCTCGTCACCGAGAACCTCGTCGCGCCGGGCGTCGACGGCCAGCCGATCACGATCAGCGGAGTAGTCACCGACGGCGACGGCGCCGTCGTCCCGGACGCCCTCGTGGAGATCTGGCAGGCCAACACGCATGGCCGCTACGCGCACCCGGAAGACACGCGCGACCTGCCGCTCGAGGCCGCGTTCAAGGGCTTCGGCCGCTCGCCGACCGACAAGGACGGCCGCTTCCGCTTCACGACCGTCAAGCCGGGCCGCGTGCCGGGCCCGGACGGCACGTTGCAGGCGCCGCACATCAACGTGACGATCTTCATGCGCGGGATGCTGCGGCACCTCGTCTCGCGGATCTACTTCCCCGACGATCCCGCCAATGCCAAGGACCCGGTGCTGTCGTCGGTGCCCGCCGCGCGCCGCGGCACGCTGGTCGCGACGCGCACGCCGAGCAAGCCGCATGCACTCACGTGGAACGTGCGGCTGCAGGGCGACGGCGAGACGGTGTTCTTCGACACCTGACGTCGACCCACGCCCGCGGTCAGAGCGCGTCGACCGGGATCTTGAGGTAATGGACGCCGTTCTCTTCGGCGGGCGGCAACTGGCCCGCGCGGATGTTGACCTGGATCGCAGGCAGGATCAGCGCGGGCATCGACAGCGTGCGATCGCGCGCCTCGCGCATGGCGACGAATTCCGCTTCGCCGACACCGTCGCGCAGGTGCACGTTGTGCGCGCGCTCGGCGGCGACGGTGGTCTCGCCGCTCGCGGTGCGTCCCGCCGGCGGGTAGTCGTGACACAGGTACAGGCGCGTCGCCGGCGCGAGGTCCAGGATCCGGCGCGCGGAGCGATACAGCGTCGCGGCGTCGCCGCCGGGAAAGTCGCAGCGCGCGCTGCCGACGTCCGGCATGAACAGCGTGTCGCCGATGAACGCGAACTCGCCGTCGAGCACGTAGGCGACGTCGGCCGGCGTGTGGCCGGGGACGTGCATCACGCGCAGCGTCAACGGCCCGACGGCGAACGTCTCGTCGTCGACGAACAGGTGCCCGAACTGCGACCCATCCGCGACAAACCCCGGCTCCAGGTGGTAGATGCCGCGGAACGTGTGCTGCACGTTGCAGATGCCGGCGCCGACGCCCAGCGTGCCGCCGAACAGCCGCTGCAGGTAAGGCGCGGCGGTCAAGTGGTCGGCATGCGCGTGCGTCTCCAGCAGCCATTGCACGGTGAGCGCGTGCTCGCGGACGTACGCCGCGACCTTGTCGGCGGAGACGGTCGACGTACGGCCGGACTTGGCGTCGAAGTCCAGCACCGGGTCGACGATCGCGCAGGGACTGCCGTCGCCCGTCGACAGCACGTGCGTCATCGTCGCGGTGGCGGGGTCGTAGAATGTGGCGACGACGGGCTGCATGACGGCGTTCCTCGTGCGTTGCGGTCGGTACGCCATTGTGCCGCAGCGGTCGTGCCTGCAGCGCTCGAATACACACGAAAACGATGACACTCGCCCCTTTCGACGCCTGGCATGCGCTTGCCGGCGGCGCGCTGATCGGCGCGGCGGCCGGCGGGCTCGCGTTGATGAACGGCCGCCTGGCCGGCATCAGCGGCGTTGTCGGCAGCCTGGTGGCAGGCGGCGTCGATCCGGGGTGGCGCATCGCATTTCTCGCGGGCCTCGTCGTCGCTCCGCTCGCGTGGCGACTGTGGGCGCCTTTTCCGGGGATCGCCCTGGCGCCGGTGCCGGTCCTGGTGGTCGCGGGGCTCCTGGTCGGCCTGGGTACGCGCTACGGCGGCGGCTGCACGAGCGGTCATGGTGTCTGCGGCCTGGCCCGCGCCTCGCCTCGCTCGCTGGTCGCGACGCTGGTGTTCATGGCAACGGGAGCCCTCGCGGTCTTCGTCGTCCGTCACGTGGCGGGATACTGACGTGCCGCGCGCACTCGTCTCCGCATTCGTGCTGGGCCTCCTGTTCGGTGTCGGCCTCGTGCTGGCGGGCATGACGGACCCGCAGCGGGTGCAGGGTTTCCTCGACGTGGCCGGCGCGTGGGACCCGACGCTCGCATTCGTGATGGGTGCAGCGCTCGTGGTCGCCACGCCGCTGTTCCGGATCGCGCGCCGGCGCGAGCAGGGCGTCTGCGGTACGCCGATGATGCTGCCGTCGCGGCAGGCGATCGACCGTCGCCTCGTGGCCGGCAGCGCCGTGTTCGGCGTCGGCTGGGGACTGGCGGGTTTCTGCCCGGGCCCGGCGATCGTCGACATGGGCGCCGGCATCGCGGGGGCCTGGTGGTTCGGCGGCGCGATGGTGGCCGGCATGCTGGTGTACGGATGGCTCGCGCGGCCGCCCGGCGCGCTGCAGCCGACGCGTCTCGTGCCGCAAGCAACGCAGGACGCCGAATGATCGACGCGGGCTTCAGCACGGAAGCGATGCGTGCGCTGTTCACGCCGGCCGGGTTGGCGCAGCGGATGCTCGCGTTCGAGGCGGCACTTGCCCGTGCCGAGGCGCGCTGCGGCGTGATTCCGGCGACGGCGGCCGATGCGATCGCCGCCACCTGCGCGCACGCCGCGATCGACACCGATGCGTTGTCCGCGGGCATCCGCGTGGGCGGCAACAAGGCGATCCCGTTCGTCGCACAGCTGACGAAGGCGGTGCCCGAACCTGCGCGCGGCTACGTGCATTGGGGCGCCACGAGCCAGGACGTGCTCGACACCGCTGCGGTACTGCAGTGGCGCGACGCGCTCGCGCTGCTTTCGCGCCAGCTCGACGCGTTCGGCGATGCGCTCGACGCAGCGGTGGCGCGGTACGCCGACACGGTCATGCCCGGCCGCACGTGGATGCAGCAGGCGCTGCCGGTGACGCTGGGGCTCAAGCTCGCGGGCACGCTGTCGGCGGTCACGCGCGCGCGAGCCCGGCTCGCACCGCTCCGTGACGACGTGGCGGTGCTCCAGTTCGGTGGCGCGGCGGGGACGCTCGCATCGCTGGGCGCCGACGGCGAGGCGGTGGAAGCGGCGTTGGCGCAGGTGCTCGGGCTCGCGGTCGCCGACACGCCGTGGCATACCCAGCGCGACCGTCCGTGCGACATCGCCGCGTGGCTCGCTGGCCTGATCGCGCTGACCGGCAAGCTCGCGCGCGACATCGCGCTGCTCGCGCAGACGGAGGTGGCCGAGGCGTTCGAGCCTGCCGCCCCCGGCCGCGGCGGCTCGTCGACGCTGCCGCACAAGCGCAATCCCGTGGGCTGCGCGCTGGCGCTCGCGGCCGCCACGCGCGCGCCCGGCCTGCTCGCGACGATGTACGCGGCTGCCGTCCAGGAACACGAACGGGGCCTCGGCAACTGGCCGGCCGAATGGGACACGCTGCCGGACCTGTTCGAGCTGGCGGCCGGCGCAGTCGATGCGATGACCGATGTCATCACCGGGCTCGATGTCGATGCTGCGCGGATGGCGACCAACCTCGAGGCGACCGGCGGCCAGATCCTCGCCGAATCCGTGCAGATGGCGCTCGCGACGAAGATCGGGCGCGGCGAAGCACACGCGCGCATCGCGGCGCTGTGCAAGGACGCTGGCGCCCGCCACGAACCGCTGCTGGAGACGCTTGCGCGCGATGCGGTCGTGTCCGCGCATTGCGACCGCGCGGCGCTCGCGGAGCTGCTCACGCCCGCCCGTTACCTCGGCTCGAGCGCACGCTACATCGCGCGCGTGCGCCGCCACTGGAAGGAACGCTGACGATGCCTTACGCGGAAGTCCCCGGCGCGCAAATCCACTACCGGCTCGACGGTGCCGACGGCGCGCCCGCGATCGTGCTGTCCAACTCGCTTGGCACCGACCTGTCGCTGTGGGAGCCGCAGCTGCCGGAGCTGATGCGACACCATCGCGTCATCCGCTACGACCAGCGCGGACACGGCGCAACGACCTCGGCGACGGC